>SHZA01000057.1 GCA_009692515.1 Bdellovibrionales bacterium | reverse complement strand
CGTCTGGGAGTGTGTCACTTCACAGATAAATAGAGTAGCAAAAAAATGATGTTGCGTAGTCGGGTAGTATTCATTAGTGGTCTGATCCAAAAGCCATATCCCAAAAATCCTGGCCGTAGGTTTTTTTAAGAAAGTCACTTTGTAAGACGGACTGGGTTCCATCGGCGATTCTTAGGCCCTTAAGATCATTTACGCGCTCTCCTAGATCCACGTTCTTGCTATATCCCTCGGCCGCAAACGTTTTCATGGCAAAGTCTGCGGCTTTTTCCGCTACATCTATCCCTTCTGCTTTTGCTCCTGCTGCCATACGTGAGGCCTCTGCGTAGTTGCCTTCGTCCATTAATTTTGCGGCTTTTTCCACATAGGCCGAGGCCATCTCAAGTCTGATAGTCAGGTTTGCTAATTCCTGCTGCAAGTGTGTAAACGCTCCTATTTTTTTTCCAAAAGCCTCTCTAGATCTCATGCGTTCAGCGGTTTGTTCAAGAGCTCCTCTTGCCGTGCCTATAGCGGCAGCAGTTTGCATTAACCTCCAGTAGGCAAAATGTTCATAAAATACTTTCCTACCTTCACCGTCTTCGCCAAGGCGCGATTTCTCAGGAACAAAAACGTCTTTAAACGACACCCCACCGAAAGAGTTTCCATAAAGACCATGTGCTTTTAACTTCTTATATGTCAGACCGGGGTGGTTTTTTGGTAAAACAAAAACATTTAATTTGGGATCCTTTTCAGTACTGCCTGGAGCTTGTGTAAAAATAAGAAGGTCCGTCGCGGTTTCAAATCTGGCGTTATAAAGTTTCTCGCCGTTAAGGAGATATCCGCCTGGAACTTTCGTTGAAACACTTGTCATTGCTGAAACATCTGATCCAATTTCTGGTTCTGTAATGGCAATGGCCAAGTAACCCTCACCCCTTGCCACCTTTTCGATAATTTGGCGGTGCTCTGGTTCTTTTGATTTTAATAGCGGTCGTGCGTGGGCAGCTCCTACGACATCACGTAAATTTAAAGAGTATCTTCCGGCGTATTCAAAAATTTTAACCATCTCGGAGGGCGGTAAGTTTTTACCTCCAACATCAAGAGGAAGATCTAATCCGGGTAAACCAGATTTGGCCGTTTTCTCTCGCCAAACCTTTGGTGAGATGAAAGTCTTTTTGCCTTTGAGTTGGGCTGCAACAGCGTCAATAACTTTAAAATAACTCTCCTGAACGGGACTACCTTGGGGACGCAATGGCGTTGGATTTATTTTTTTTAAAGTCTCTGCACATTTACTATCAGTAGGACCACTAGGAACTATCACTGGTAGTGCAAAGTTATTATAAACGATCCATATAGTTAAAAAACTGCGCCAGATAGCCATGCTATCCTTTCGGATTTTTTGGGGAATATCTAAACTGTATGTTAATACCGGGCGACTTTGTCGCCCCTCATTTCCCAATCAAATTTGGGAGCCGCGCTGACCACCCGCAACATAAAAGCTAATACCGCAATATTCTATGGACCAACAATCATCCCGCCAAACCCCAACAAAAGGTTCGATATGCGTCCACTTTGCCCCGCCATTTTTTCTACCGATCATAATCAAAACACTTCAAAGACTGAAAAAAGCGAATAGTGAATAGTGAATATTGAATATTGTATAATGAGTCATCGAGGTATCCTTTGACTACAGATTCAAAACAATTACATGATGCTTTATTAACTAAAGCGGCCCATAAAATGACTAGATCTTATGATTACCGTTTCAGAAAATGGTTGCCTAAAAATAGGGCCGCCCCAATTTTAGATCTTGGGTGTGGTGATGGAAAAATTCTTTGGTACTTGGCTCAAAAATACGCTGCGGTCTCGGGCGTAGATCTGGATCCCAAAAAAATAGAGGCCGCAAAAATGCTGGGGGTTTTTGTTGAGCATAAAGATGCATTGGATTTTCTTAGCAATACCCACAAAACCTTTGATCTTATTTGTGCTCTTGATCTTGTGGAGCACCTAGGTAAGCAAAGAGTTATTTCTTTTCTTGAACTATGCTTTAAGAGATTGAATTCTGGGGCGAGAATTATTCTTCAAATGCCCAATCCTAATAGCCCTTTTGGTTATTCTGTTCAACAGAGCGACTTAACTCATGAGTTTACATTGTCACCCGTATTAGCATCAAAAATATTAAACGAAATTGGCTTTATTAATACCGAGTGCAGAGAAACGGGCCCTCCTCTTTGGGGATATTCTCTACTGGCTACTATGAGATTTTTTGTGTGGAGAGTTATTCGACTTTGCTATCGGTTTTTAAACTTTATCGAAGCAGGAGAAAGGATAAACCTTCCTTTAACGCGAGTTTATTTAATTTCAGCTTGTAAAAAATAGTTTTACTCTGCTTGTAATTTCACTCTTACAGTTCGTTTAGAGCTGCCACGAACAAAATAAACCAACACCATGTCATTTATTTTTTTCTCAGATAAATAATCATAAATATCTCGCATTGAAGAGATGGGAGCTTCATCAATTTGATAAATGACATCCCCCCCTATAGGAATCCTTCGAAAACCATAGACTAATTCCTTGTCTGCAGATTTTAATCCCACAATTTTAGCAGCACTTTTTTCAACCACTTCTGTAATCATGACTCCTCTAGGAGTTGGAATTCCCAAGCTACTAAAAAGACTAGGGCTTAATCCCACTCCCTCAACACCCAAATCTGGCCGTAGTATTTTTCCAAACTGAATTAACTGTTCTGTAATTTTTTTTACCGTTTTCACATTAATCGCAAACCCAATTCCTTCACTTCCTCCACTTCGAGATACAATTTGAGCATTAATACCAATAAGCTTTCCAGAACTATCCATTAAAGGGCCGCCAGAATTCCCCGGATTAATGGCCGCATCGGTTTGAATAATATCTTTAATTAATCGATCCGTTTGAGTTCGAATATCTCGTCCTAAAGAGGAGATCACACCCACACTAAGAGACCCCCCTAAACCAAATGGATTTCCAATCGCTAATACCTTTTGCCCAACGGCCAAACCCTCAGAGACACCAAAATCTAAAACGGTGAGTTTTTTCCCTTGAGGTTCGATTTTTAAAATCGTGAGATCAGAATCGGGATCGGTTCCAATCACTTTAGCGGGAAACTGGGACTTATCGGAAAAGGTAACTTCAACATTTTGAGCCGATCCCACCACATGATCATTGGTTACAATATATCCATCCGACCGAATAACAGCTCCACTACCCACCCCTTTCTGTGGGACAATTTCAAAGAAAAAATCTCTGGTTAAAGTGACGGCCGTAATATTAACGACCGCAGGATTATACTTTTGATAGATCTCTACATTGTTTTGCTCATCGGCTAAACGGGCCATTGAAAGCGAACTAATCAACCCCAACCCGAAATAAAACTTAAAAGCTATCGTCAATTTTTGCTGCCAAAATGAAATCATTTTCAGTAAGCCCCTTAACAACGTGTGTCCATAAACTTAAAGTTACTTTACAATAATGAATCGCAATGTCTGGATGATGCCCTTCGTTTTCAGCAACCTCAGCCACCCGTTTCACAAACTCTATACTCTCCACAAAACTTGAAAAAACATAAGTTTTCTCTATTGTTAGCCCTTGATTAGACCACCCCGATAATTCTTTTAGATAACTCCTAACGTCTATAGAAGATAAAGCCAAAGTCTTCTCATTGCAGGTGAAACACTTTTTACTTAAAAATGGCTGTTTGTTCATCCTAATATTTTGCCAATTACCGTTTAAATTTCAATGTTCTTTTACTTAAAAATCATTGGGGTTTCGTTGACTTAGGAAAGAGCTCTTAATAGTATTCGCACCAGAAAAAAACTTTAGTCCTTTGGAGGTTTGTTAATGTCTGCTGGCGAAAAAATTACCTTTTCGGGTAAAAATGAAATTCAGGTTCCCCATTTTCCCATTATCCCATTCATTGAAGGGGATGGAACGGGTCCCGATATTTGGGCCGCTTCGCAGCGAGTGTTTGATGCTGCCGTAAAAAAAACCTACGCAGGCAAACGTGGTCTTGTATGGAAAGAGGTTTTGGCTGGAGAAAAGGCTTTTAAACTCACCAAGAGTTGGTTACCCGAAGAAACTCTAGCGGCTATTAGAGAGCATCATGTGGCCATTAAAGGGCCCCTAACCACCCCTGTAGGCGGTGGTATTCGCTCCTTAAATGTATCTTTACGACAAATTTTGGATCTGTACTGTTGCGTGCGACCCGTGCGTTATTTCATGGGGGTTCCCAGTCCTGTGAAGGAGCCGCAAAAGGTCGACATGGTTATTTTTCGAGAGAATATTGAGGATGTTTATGCAGGTATCGAATGGAAAAGTGGTTCTCCGGATGCTAAAAAAGTAATCGATTTTTTAACTATTGAAATGAAGGCTAATATTCGTCCTAGCTCTGGTATCGGAATTAAACCTATCAGTCCCGAAGGCTCCACCCGCTTAGTTCGTATGGCCATTCAATATGCAATTCGCCATCGCAAGCCCAGTGTCACATTGGTTCATAAAGGCAATATTATGAAGTTTACCGAAGGTGCCTTTAAAGATTGGGGCTATGCCGTTGCTAAAGAAGAATTTGGCAATCAGACAATCACTGAAGCTGAAGTTTGGGAACATCACGATGGAAAACTTCCTGCAGGCAAAGTGATGATCAAAGATCGTATTGCAGATAGTATGTTCCAACAAATATTATTGCGTCCTGAAGAGTATTCAGTTCTAGCTACGACTAATTTAAATGGTGATTATCTAAGCGATGCTTTAGCTGCACAGGTAGGGGGCTTAGGGATCGGTCCCGGAGCTAATGTCGGCGATAAACACGCCGTTTTTGAGGCCACTCATGGCACCGCCCCCAAATATGCGGGGCAAGATAAAGTTAATCCAGGCTCACTCATATTAAGTGGGGTTATGATGCTAGAGTATTTACAATGGCAAGAGGCTGCAGATGCTATTGTAAAGGCCATGGAAAAAACTATTCAAAGCCGAGTCGTCACTTACGATTTTGCTCGCTTAATTAGTGGCGCTAAAGAGGTAAAGTGCTCTGAATTTGCAGAGGCTATTATTTCAAATCTTTAAAGAAAGAGGATTCTGATGAAAAGACCAAAAATTACTATTGTAGGTGCAGGTAATGTGGGTGCTACGGCAGCCCATTGGATCGCAAGTAAAGAACTAGGTGATGTGGTTCTTATCGATATTATGGAGGGGATTCCTCAAGGAAAGGCGCTAGATCTTAAACAGTCGGGACCTGTGGAGGGTTTTGATTGCCGTATTATTGGTAGCAATGATTATGCAGCCACCGAAAATTCTGATGTGGTTGTGATCACCGCAGGTATTCCACGCAAGCCTGGAATGAGCCGAGATGATCTACTGAAAATTAACGCTAAAATTGTAGGCGAAGTCACAGCCCAGGTAGCGAAGTATTCCCCTCAATCTATTTTAATCGTAGTTTCTAATCCTTTAGATGCGATGGCTCATGTCGCAAAGAAGGTAAGTGGTTTTCCAAGAAATCGTGTTTTAGGAATGGCCGGAGTTTTAGATTCAGCTAGATTTAAAACGTTTGTAGCTGAGGCTGCAGATGTGAGTGTAGAGGATGTTCATGGTTTTGTTTATGGTGGACATGGGGACACCATGGTACCCATGACACGATTCTGTTCTATCTCTGGAGTTCCCTTAGAAACCTTTTTATCAAAAGAAAAGATAGCTGAAATCGTCGAGAGAACTAAAAATGGTGGCATTGAAATCGTAAATTATTTAAAGGCCGGTTCTGCCTATTACGCCCCTTCTGCCTCGGTAGTACAAATGGTAGAGGCGATTATCAAAGATAAAAAACGGGTTCTTCCTTGCGCAGTTCAATTAGAGGGTGAATATGGAATCAATGGCCTTTATGTAGGCGTTCTAGCCAAGATAGGCAGCCATGGTTTGGAGCAGGTGATAGAGCTTCAACTAAATGAAACCGAAAAAACGATGCTAAAAAAATCGGCCGATTCCGTTCAAGGGCTTATCCAAGTATTGGAAGGAAAATAAAAATGAAAATTCACGAATATCAAGCGAAAGATATTTTTAGAAAATATCAAATTGCCGTTCCCAATGGGAAACCCGCATTCACGGTAGATGAAGCGGTCACCGTAGCAAAATCTATTTCGACCCATGGCCCATGGGTTGTAAAGGCTCAGATTCACGCTGGCGGTCGCGGTAAAGGTGGTGGAGTTAAACTTGCGAAGTCCCTAGATGAGGTTCGTACTCATTCTGAGGCTATCTTGGGAATGACCTTAATCACTCACCAAACCGGTCCTGAGGGAAAGCTGGTAAAGCGACTTCTTATTGAAGAGGGCTGCAATATTGCGAGTGAATTTTATTTAGCCGTCACTTTAGACCGTGTGAGTTCACAATTAGTGATTATGGCAAGCCCTGCAGGGGGAATGGATATTGAGCATGTGGCAGCCAACACTCCTGAAAAAATATTTAAAGAGTGGATTAACCCTATGGTGGGTCTACGTGATTTTCAATGCCGACGCTTAGCCTCTAAAATGGGATTTACTGGAACTACAGCTAAAGGTTTTACAGACATTCTAAAAAAATTAATCCGTCTTTTTATCGATACCGATTGTGGTTTGGCAGAGATCAATCCTTTAGTAGTCACCAAAGAGGGTGGTGTGCTTGCTGTAGATGCCAAGGTTGATTTTGAAGAGAACAGTCTTTATCGTCACCCGAGTTTACTAGAGCTTCGCGATCACAATGAAGAAGATCCGAGTGAAACTGCCGCGAAAAGATTTGATCTTAGTTATATTAGTTTAGATGGGAATATTGGTTGTATGGTGAATGGCGCAGGCCTTGCTATGGCTACAATGGATATTCTCAAATATGAAGGTGGTAATGCCGCTAACTTTTTAGATGTCGGAGGTGGTGCTACAGAAGAAAAGGTGAAGGAGGCCTTCAAGATCATTCTTTCTGACAAAAAAGTAAAAGCAGTTCTTGTTAATATTTTTGGTGGGATCATGAAGTGTGATGTGATTGCGCTTGGAATCATTGCGGCGGTTAAAGACTTAAAGCTGGCGATTCCTTTAGTCGTTCGTTTAGAGGGAACTAATGTGGATTTAGGGAAAAAATTACTCAATGACTCTGGTCTAAAATTAGAAACGGCCACCGGCATGAAAGAGGCCGCTCAGAAGGCCGTTGTGGCTGCAGGAGGAGGAAATAAATGAGTATTCTCGTCGATAAAAATACTAAATTAATTGTTCAGGGGATTACGGGTCAAGCTGGCGCATTTCATACTAAACAATGTAAAGAGTATGGGACTAATGTAGTAGGAGGAGTCACGCCGGGAAAAGCTGGAGAAACTCTAGATGGAATTCCTATTTTTAATAGCGTGAGAGATGCTGTCGATAAAACTAAAGCGAATGCAACGATGATTTACGTTCCCGCGCCTTTTGCTGCCGATGCTATTATTGAAGCGGCCGATGCAGGGATTGAACTTATTGTTTGTATCACCGAAGGCATTCCTATTCTTGATATGGTAGGAGTAAAAAGTTATTTAAAAACCACGCGTAGTCTTCTCATTGGGCCCAACTGTCCAGGAATTATCACTCCTGGAGAATGTAAGATTGGAATCATGCCGGGATATATTCATAAAGTGGGAAAAGTAGGAGTCATATCTCGAAGTGGCACCTTAACTTACGAAGCGGTTCATCAACTTTCTCAAAGAGGAATTGGCCAATCTACCTGTGTAGGAATCGGTGGCGATCCTGTAAGCGGTTTATCCTTCTTGGATGTGCTTAAACTTTTTAATGCCGATCCCAATACTGAAGGGGTGATCATGTTAGGAGAAATTGGAGGTTCTGCTGAGGAGACTGCAGCTGAATACATCAAATCCGAAATGAAAAAGCCGGTGGTAGGGTTTATCGGTGGGCAAACGGCTCCAGAAGGCAAGAGAATGGGCCATGCAGGAGCTATTATCAGTGGAGGAAGCGGGAAGGCCTCCGACAAGATAAAAGCGCTAGAAAAAGCAGGAGTGTCTGTTAGTATGAGCCCCGCAACCCTTGGCGAAACAATGGCCAAGGCGTTAGGTAGATAATTTTTTTGTAGGAGAAAATAAAAAGTGGAAAAAACATTTGCAATCGTAAAGCCCAATGCCATTAAAAAAAGTTGTATTGGAAAAATCATAGCTATGGCAGAAGATGCGGGATTAAAGGTCGTTGCCGCTAAAATGCATACTTTAAGCACTAAAGAGGCTGCGGGTTTCTATGCCGAACATAGTGCTCGTCCGTTCTTTGCAAGCCTAACCACCTTTATGACTAGTGGGCCTGTAGTTCTACTGGTATTGGAAGCTGATAATGGCGTAGAGAAATGGAGAAAGTTAATGGGTGCTACCGATCCTGCTAAGGCGGCTCCTGGAACTATTCGAAAGCTTTACGGCGACAGCATTGAAGCTAATAGCACTCACGGATCTGAAACCTTAGCTGCGGCTCAGAGAGAAATAGCCTTCTTTTTTGATAAGTAGTTTCATTTAAAATTCAAATTAATCATTCATCTAAAAGGGTGTGACTGACTTCAGTTACACCTTTTTTATTGTTATATTTAAGCCACTTTTTTATCAAGACTGGGAATTATAGTTCCGAGATCCCTTAAAAAATCTCGAAAACTATCTTGATTGAGCGGAAGTTTTAAAAACCCATCAAAAGGAAATTCATAATCTTCTGCATTAATCTCCGTCGAAGATTCTCCGGTAAGAACCACCTTTATTTGAGAGGTGAGAGAATCGCTTTTCAACGTATCTACCACTTGAGCCTCATTCATTTTAGATAGCCCCTCACTTAAAATTACGAGTTGGGGTAGATAATGAAAGCTTAAGGTAATGGCGTCAATGCCATCCTTACCAAAAATAACCTCGTAACCCCATCTTTTAAAAATATTAAAATGGGTTTCCCTTCGTTTCTCTGAGGGTTCAATAATCAAAACTTTTTTTACCTCAGTTGGCCCCTGCACAAAATCTGGAATCATCGAGCGGCTGATCACATGGGGAAACAACACAAAAAAAGTGGACCCTTTTCCCTCTTCACTTTCGACCCAAATATTTCCATCATGAAGAGTGGAAATTTGTTTCGCCACAGTAAGACCTAGTCCCCTACCATCACTTCGTGACTGTTCCTTAATCTGAGTGAATCTATCAAAAATCTTCTGTAGTTCTTTTTGAGGAATTCCCCTGCCCTCATCTCTGATGCTGACCACTAACATGGGGAAAGGAGGGTCGGCCTTTCTTCTTCCTTGAAATGCAGCTACGGTAAGAAAAATATTTTTTTCTTTTTCCGTAAACTTCATCGCATTAACTACTAAGTTCTGCATTAACTGCCGAATACGGTCTGAATCGGCAAGCACTCGCCAATCGACAAGTTCGTTATTATAATGAAAATGAATTCCTTTTTGCTGTGCTTGAAATTGATAATCCTTATAAAAGGGTCTCAACAGATTATCTAGTGAGAAAAGCTGATATTGAGGCTTTAGCCCCTGTTCAAATGACATTACATCTAGAAGATCGGTCACTAGATTAATAGCATCTCCAGATTGTCGACGAGCTCGATGGATTAATTCTTTTTGTATTTCAGTTAGATTATTTTCAGAACTATTAAGCACCAGAGAAAGACTTGATTGGATCAGCCCCAATGGAGATCTTAAATCATGGGCACACACACTCAAAAACTCTTCTCTCTGACTCAAAATAGTTTCTGTTTTTGCATTTTTTGCCACCTGCTCTTGCATTACTTTTTCTATTTTCACCTGTTGCATGATTAGATGACGACGAAGTTTTATTCGCTCTAGGACAAGAGAAGGGGACTCGGTGGCAACAATAAAATCATCAAAGCCTAGAGATAAAGCATTCTCTAAATTGGCCTTTTGTTGGCTTGAACTCAATAAGCAAATGGGAAATATAGGCCGTTGTAATCCCGACCAGGTCCTAAGAGCCGTTACTATTTCTGCAGAATTGGAATTTGTAAAACCACTTATAAAAACAACATTAGCTGTTTTTAAGGCCAGTCCATTAAAAAACTGAATGGGTTGAGAGGTCCTATTAATCAGTTCAAAAGTTTCTAAACTGGCATTAAGACTCCCCAACCCTTCTATAAAGGTTTTTAATTGGGGATCAAGAGACTGTCCCTTTAACTTAATCCAATAAATATGAAGCATAGGTGTTGCTATTGTGCCCTTCGCTTCACTGTTATCGGTATTTTCAAGAACTTTATAAAGGGGTGTTACTTATCTATTCCCAATCAAAGATGAGATTAGGCTGCGGCTAGGCTCTAAGTTATTGGAAATTTTGCCCATGCCTCTTGAAGTCGTTTTAAGTAACGATGCGTCCGAATTTGTAATTTTGCTTCTGGTTTAACTTGCGCAATGATGTCATCAAAAATCTTCTTTGCCGTGTCCTTATCGGGCACCGTTCCATAAAGACGAATTAATAAGGTGGCCATGCGAATGCGATTATCTCCATAAGAAAGCTCATAACCTTTTTTTGCAACTGTAATAGCTTCAGAATAACGCTTCAACCTGTCTAGAATATTCGCGCTCAAGGAATAAAAGGTGAACTCTTCTGGAAAAAGCACTTTATACTGATTAGCAAGTTTTAGTGCAGCCTCTAACTCTCCCGCAGCTTCTAAGCAGGTAATTCTATCTAAAGTAAAAGCTTTGGGATGACTACCTACAGGCAGAAGGCTCTGCTCTTTTTCTAAAAGCACTGAAGCCTCTTTCCAAGCAATAATAGCCGCCTCTCTTTTACCAATTTTATCTAAAAGCTCTGCTTTAATTTGAACTAGGCTTCTTTGAGAAAGGCCCAAACCCTCTAGTCTAGAATCGGTAAGCATGGTCGGGAATTTTCTTAGTACCTCCTCAATAATATCTTTTTTGGGTTTGATAGTTTTTTCGTCGTCAAAAGCAGCCAGATAAGAAACTGCCCATACTAGTGCTTGCGGCGTATCGGAGTATAACTTAAGTAAATTTTCGTAGCCCTCTCTTTGTAGGTCAGGAGTTTCCACGCTTTCCATGGCATAGGTTCGAATCCAATCAAATTTGGAAGTTCCCGGTTTTAATATTCCTTGAAGCTTGGCGTAAGCTTCTGCAGAACATTCTAAGTTTTTTCTTTCAGAACAGATCACAGCACAGCGCCAAAGATCATCCTCATTTTTACTTGCACAGGCCTGTTCAAGTTTCTTATTTTTAGAGGACAACACAAGATCCATTACCTGCAGAAACTCTTTTAAACTTCGGTATCCCACAATACGGTAGATTTCAGCCCCTTTGGAATCGGTGAAAACAACGGTCGGATATCCTCCAATTTGATATTTATCTTTTAGCTTCCAAGAGCTAGCCTGATCAGCATCTATCTTGAGTAGTCTAAAATATTTAGCCTTTTCAATAAAACCACTCGTCTCAAAAACAGTTTCATCAAGCTCATTACAGGGCGGACACCAAATTCCAAAAAAATCGATAATAATGGGTTTTTTTTCTTTTTGTGCCGCTGCAAAGGTACCTTTAACATCGGTACTAAATAAAGAACCAAAGGTGCGCATAGGAAAAAGCAAAAGAATAAAAATAAAAATAAAAATAATTCGAATCATTTTTTAGCCTCCCCTTTAATTAATCGACGAATATTTTCATGATGTCTTCCAATCACCACTAAAGCCACAATGAATACAAACCAAGTGACTGCGGAATCAGGACCGGTCGCCGCTAAATAAATGAGTATCGCTAAAACTCCACTTAGAGAACCCACCGCACTAATTTTTGTAATAACTAACGCAACTCCATAAACTACAATCGCCAGTAAGGCGCCCTGGGGAATAAAAAAAGCCAGGCAGCCAAGACTAGTCGCCACACCCTTGCCCCCTTTAAGTTTCAAATAGGGACTAAAGCAGTGACCGACTACGAGAGCTAATCCACTCCAGGTAAGTAACCAAGGTTCGTCAGGATAAAGCTTTAGTAGGGCATAAAGTGGCAAATACCCCTTAAAAAAGTCGATAAGAAAGACAAGAAGGCCCGCATACCAACCAAAAACTCGAGTGACATTGGTAGCCCCAATGTTTCCACTGCCCATCTCACGCACATCTAGTCCGAACTTTCGCTTGGTAAGAACCACCCCCGTAGGAAAGCCTCCTAGAAAATAACACCCTATAGTTATAAGAAATTGAAATAGATTCACCCTCTTTTTATACAACCAAGGGCAGTATTTGGCACTGAAAAGAAATGCAAGAAGGTTACGACAAAGGTTTTACTTTTCAATTCCATCATCTTATGGAAAGTTAGGACTCTCGAATATGGGTGGTTAGCTCAGCTGGATAGAGCACATGGCTTCGAACCATGGGGTCAGGGGTTCGAATCCCTTACCGCCCAATCTTTTCATTTTTGTTAACGCAGTTATATTCTTATTTTATAGGAGCATATTTACGACGCCGTTGACGAAGATATTCCCACCCCGCAACTGCAGTTGCTAAAAAAAAGGGGCCAAACCAAGAAGGGAGTTCGGGAACAGCTGTTAAATCCACACAACAGAAAACATCTGGATTTCCATCTTCAGAGTCACAAGTTGCAGGCGAAGTACAATCG
>SHZA01000056.1 GCA_009692515.1 Bdellovibrionales bacterium | reverse complement strand
CGAATGATTATTAAAAACTATTAAGGAACGTGGCACTCTGGGCATGAGTGTCTTGTAGGTTCATTCTTTCTCTAGCGCAAAGTAATCGGGGGGGCGTTTGGGTAGTACTGGGGAGCGTTTTCTATTTCAAAAGAGGACGGAGGGAGCTTAGCGACCTCCGTCCCCCATTAATTCTAGGGTTAGTAGTTTTTTTAGGACCTCTACTGTTAGGGGGATGGTGACTAATTTGCCGTTGATAAATATGGAGGGGGTGGATTTTATTTTTAGGGAGGTCCCTGACTGGATATCTTCTGTTACCTTTTTTAATGTCCTACTGTCCGATAAACAGGCTGCAATCTCCTCTACCGTAAATACTGGTTTTAAAGTTTCTGAAATGTGGTCGAATCCTTCCTTAATGTCCTCGTCACTCATTTTTAAAAATGCCAGGTCGTGAAAAGCCCAAAACTTTCCTCTTATCTGCGCGCAAGCGGCAAGCCTTGCTAACTTACAAGCGTGAGCATGTAATTGATAAGGTAGGTTTGGATTACAACTTGAATCTAATGGAAAATTTTTAAAAACAAAAAAAACTCTATTCTCAAAAAGTTTGAGGGTGGTATGAATCGTAAATGCGGCTTTACGACAAAAAGGGCATTCAAAATCACTGAATTCCACAATTTGAACCTGGCTATTTGGATCTCCCCAAGTTCCATCGTTAAGGCTTACCGGTAATTTTCTCTGTGGAAGATCCTTCCATGTGATAAAGAATTGCTGAATAGAATTTTCCACAAACGTATTAGCAGAACTTCTACTTCGAATAAAATAAGGTAATATCGACAAAAGAGAAATAAAGGTAATCAGACTAATCGATCCAAAAATCCATCTCATATGAGAAATGGTTTTTAACGATGAGAATTCTGGAGTTTTAAATGTATTAAGCAGTTTATTTTTTATTTTTTTCTCGTTTACTCCTGCAAGTTTTATATTAAAGAAAAGATGCCCACCTGTACAAACGTAGGTTAGAAAACACATCAGGCAAAAACTTTTTAAAATAACAATCTGAACTATAAATAAAAGAACTAAGTTATAAATAGTAGCCAGACCTGTAATCCAAGCCATCACTCGTTGGAGATTAATAAAAAATTTATCTTGGGATGTAACTAAAAAAGACAAACTTAATAAAATAAAAAAATAAAGGGCACCTAAGGCAGCTATAGGTACTCCAAAAATCTCTGAGAATCGGCTAATGTTAACCGAATCGCAGTCTACAAACCTCCCAAAGGAACAAAAACTAGCAGATTCTTGGATTCCGCTTTCGAGTCGGGTATGATGAATAAATAAATAAAGGCATGTAGCTAATCCGATTATCGTAAACGCTGCTTGCCATAAAACCGTTTTTTTAACCAGACTTTGAAAATTTAATTTTGAATTCACTAGAATTAGATTTTCTCTTAAATCAAGCGAGCAGGCAAATTGAAATCTAAAATAAATAACCCACTAAAAGTCGATGAACTAGGGCCCCAATGGGCAAATATTGAAGATAGCCTGCATATACTGGTGGGAGAACAGACTCCATTAAGAAAGAAAATTATTTCCGATATGTTTAGAGCCACTATAAAGTTGGCAAGGGAAAATCCGGGAAGCTTAAACTTAAAAATTTCAGCGACTGCGTTAAAAGAACTACGCTTTTCTTTTAAAATATTTCGCCCACACAGAAAAACTCCAAAGATCACGATGTTTGGCTCAGCACGAATTTCGCCTACCGACCCGCTGTATCACATGGCAAAAGATTTTGCTCAGAAAGCGGTCCTTAGAAAGTATATGATCATTACCGGTGGCGGCCCAGGAATTATGGCCGCAGGAAATGAAGGGGCCACACCTAATGGAGGCTTCGGTCTTAATATTAAGTTGCCATTTGAACAAAGTGCTAACTCGTTTATTGATCCAGAAAAAGGACTGATCAACTATAAATATTTCTTCACTCGAAAGTTGTTTTTAGTAAAAGAGGCCTGGGCATTCGTATTTTTTCCTGGCGGTTTTGGTACTTTCGATGAAGCGTTTGAGGCATTAACCCTTCTTCAAACTGGAAAAACTAATCTGGTTCCTGTGGTTTTTCTAGAGACCGAAAATTATGGATATTGGACGGAACTGGTCGATTTCTTAAATCGAGTTATGTTGAAGAAGGGATTGATCTCTGGAACCGACAGCAGTCTCTATCGAGTTTGTCACTCCGCAGAAGAGGCACTCAACCATTTTGACCTCTTTTATAAAAACTATCAATCAACGCGTTATGTAGATGACAAAGTATCTATTCGAATAAAAAAACAACTGTCCGATAAAGTCATTGAGCAAATTAACATGCAATTTAAAGAGTTTTTTAAGGCCGGGCCGCTTCATGCTTCGAAAGCTTTGCCCGAAGAAGAAAATGAACCGGAAATTAAAGACTTGCCGCGATTAGTCTTCACCTGGAAGAAAAAAGATTTTGGAACCCTGCGGCGTCTTATCGACTTTATCAATGAAAATACGGTATAATTAAATCCTGACAAGAAACCTTTAATTTTAATTGTCAAAACTTCGAGCCAATTCATGGGTTAACTCAAGAATTGAATTACTAAGTTTCGGTATTCACCTTTTCTAATAAAATAACTAGGACTCATGCCTTCAAAAAAGCTCACCTGTTTTTTATTTAATGATCTTGAACCCTGGGAGAGGGCGGGCGTGGAGCCTATTATCGAGAATCTGTGTGCGTATGCAATCATTGAAACTATCTGGGTGACAGAATCACAACGTCGATTCTTCAAAACAAAACCTCAAGGTGACTTTTGGATCGTTGCGAGGGATTGGCAACGGGCCTTAGACTTTTTATCTGCTAAAGATTATGCAGGCGGGAAATTATTTGTTTCCATTCTGCACTCTAAATCGGAAGAAAAAAAAATGTATGGGCTCTCTTTTAAGTCTATATTTTCTCCGCTAGCAAAATCGATCACCTTAATTGTTTATAGTCCTTTGGAATATCGATTCTTTAAAGAGATTAAAAAAATTCCAGAAGCACAATTAAAACTAAGTTCACTTGCGATAGGAAAGACAAAACCACAAATTTATCAAGCTAGTTCATCGGGTAAGTTTCAAGTGGGGACTTTCTGTGATTTCTCCACTGAGAGCAATATTAATTTTTTAATTGGGCTAGCTCACTTTATTATAAATCAGACATCTCAAGTTCATTTTAATATTCTAGGAAGAGGGCCTCTTTATAGTCATTTTTCTAAAATACTAATTGATTTAGAACTTGACCATAGAGTCAGTATTATTGAAACAGTTTCAGAAAGCACGGTAGGAGCTCTAGACCTATTCATTTATGCTCCGTTAAGAAATCATCACTTCATTCCGGTTCTTATTGCGGGGGCGTATAAAGTCCCAGTCATAGCTATCGATGTTCCAGGAATTGAAGAATTTATTATTACAGGGGAATTAGGAATTATAATGCCATCTACTGACATCAAACTGATGGGAGAAAAAATTATTCAAATGCTAAATAGTAAAGAGATACGACAAACCATGGGAGCGAAACTACAGACACACATTGAAAATATCGCCTCTCCATCCAGAGTAAGTCGGTCTTATCGAGATCTGTTTTTTCATGAAGAATCTGAAAAAGATTTACCCATTGAGTTAGCTGCCTAGGAGGAATGATGTCAGAGAATGTACAATCAATACCGTCTCCCCATTTTTTTCCTAAGTGGACTAACCTTCTCCGCTTTTTAATTTTAGGATTAGCGTTAGGAGCGGGTATTTTTTTGAACGAACAAGGCTTTTTGGGCTCTCGCCTGCAGTACTTATCTCCGTTTAAAATTCAACAAGTTAAGATAATCTCCGAGTGGCCACTGACTATTTCAGAGGTACAGTCTTGGTTGCCGATTTTAGAAGGCAAAAGTTTACTTCAAGTAAAGCCGGAAGAAATAATTTTTTCTTTAAAACAGCGTCCTTGGATTGAACATGTAACGATTAAAAAACAATATCCAGATCGCTTGTGGATTGAAGTAGAAACAAAAAGACCTAGAGCACTTTCTGTCATAAAAGGCATTGCCTATTTTATTGATCCCAACGGGAATGTAATTGAAAAAGCTCGTCCGAGAATTTTGAAATCACTTGATGTCCCTTTTCTTACTGTGAGTACCGATCATGCTAAGTGGAATATATCGTCGATATTAACTATGACTGAGCAATTTAAAACGATCAGCCACGCTAAATATAGTATCTCGCAGATCATTTTAGGGAATTATCCTTATTTTAAAATATTTTTAGATAACCCAAAACTTGAGGTGCTTTTGAACATCGAAAATTGGGAATCTCAGTCGAGAATTTTGGAAAGTCTGCTGCTCGACCCTCCAAGTCAAATCGGACAACCTCAGAGAATTAATCTGATATTTCCGAAAAAAGCTGTTGTCAGTATTCATAATTAGAACTACAGTTATCTCAAGGACGCTTTTTAACCCGGTGCTTATACACTGAGTGGTGAAATTCACTAACCAAGTGTAAAGCCAAATTAAAAAGCGTGAATCTAATCTTTAAACGCAACAGAAGTACTTAACAAAAAGGGATGTTTATGTCTGGCTTTAAGAAACCGGCAAAGCAATCCGATCTCGTGGTTGGTATCGACTTTGGGACGACGAAGATCTGTGTTGTTATTGGAAAAATGACTACTGAGGGCGTTGAGATAGTCGGAATAGGAAAACAGGCTTCGCTTGGAATTCGAAAAGGAATAGTTGTTAATATTCCTTCGACAGTAGAGGCTTTAAAAAAGGCCATTGATGTTGCGGAGCTGATGGCGGGTGTGGAAATCACTGAAGCTCAGTGTGGCATTGCTGGAAGTCATATTAAAGGATTTAATAGCACTGGAGTTGTCGCGATAAAAAATAAAGAGGTAGGAATTCAGGATGTTGAGCGAGCGATTGATGCTGCAAAAGCAATTGCGATTCCAACCGATCGAGAGGTGTTACATGTCATTCCTCAAGAATTTACTGTCAATGATCACGAAGGGGTTAAAGACCCTATCGGTATGAGTGGAGTGCGACTCGAATCTAGAGTCCACGTGGTGACCGGTGATGTAGCCTCAGCTCATAATATTATCAAATGCGTTAATCAGGCGGGTATTGAAGTTTCAGATATCGTTCTTGAACCCTTAGCCTCTGCCGAGGCTGTTCTTACTTTAGATGAAAAAGAATTAGGGGTAGCACTAATCGATATTGGTGGGGGAACCAGTGACATTGCAATCTATGTTCGAGGCAGTGTTGTTTTTACAGGTGTGGTTCCTATGGGTGGAAATCATATCACCAATGATATTGCTGTAGGACTCAGAACCTCCATTCAAGATGCTGAAAGAATTAAAGTCACATCGGGTTGTGCGATGGCGTCGTTACTTCCGAATGAAGAAATTATTGAGGTCCCCATGATGGGGGGAAGAAAATCTAAAGAAATTTCAAGATCGGTGCTTACTAAAATTATTGAGCCTCGAGTAGAAGAAATTCTATCGATGGTAAGTCATGAAATTAGTAATAGTGGTTTTAAGCATTTAATGTCCACTGGAGTAGTCATTACTGGTGGAGCTTCGCTACTTGAAGGACTACCGGAATTAGCAGAGTTTATTCTTGAGATGCCTGTCAGAAGAGGGGCTCCGCAAGGAGTCGGGGGATTATTAGATGTGGTTAACTCTCCAATGTATTCTACTGCGGTAGGATTACTGATGTACGGCAAGCCCTCGAGTTCTGAAATGGTTTTCAAGATAAGAGATGAAGATAACGTTTATGGAAAGGTCATAACCAGAATGAAAACCTGGTTAGGCGATGTATTTTAGCTAAAAGCAATCGATCCCAATTAGGAGGAATCACATGTTTGAAATCATAGAAAAACAAACAGCTCAAGGTGCAAGAATTAAAGTTGTAGGAGTCGGTGGAGGTGGAACCAATGCGATTGCTACCATGATCGCTTTAGGTCTTAGCGGCGTAGATTTTATTGCTGCTAATACCGACAATCAAGCTTTGGATCATAATCCTGCACCACACCACATTCAGTTGGGAACTGAACTGACCAAAGGTTTGGGAGCCGGAGCTAACCCTGATATTGGAAGAAAAGCAGCCCTAGAAGACAGTTCTAGAATTGCAGAAATGCTTTACGGTGCCGATATGGTATTTATCACCGCTGGAATGGGAGGCGGAACCGGCACTGGAGCAGCGCCTGTGATTGCTAACATTGCAAAAGAGGCAGGTGCTTTGACTGTAGGTGTGGTTACTAAGCCATTTAATTTTGAAGGAAAGAAAAGAAGAAAAAATGCAGATAGAGGAATTGCCGAGTTAAAAGAGGCAGTTGATACTTTGATCTGCATTCCTAACCAAAGACTTCTTTATATTGCTAACGAAACTACGACTATGCTCGATTGTTTCAAAAAGGCCGACGAAGTGCTTTATCAAGCTGTAAAAGGAATTTCGGATCTGATCAATATCAGAGGTCTTATTAACTTAGACTTTGCTGATGTGAGAACTGTAATGTGCAATAAAGGTCTAGCTTTGATGGGCACTGGAATTTGTTCAGGAGAGAACAGAGCGATTGAAGCCGCTAGAAAAGCAATATCCTCTCCGCTTCTTGAAGATGTCGCCATCAATGGAGCTACCGGAATTATCATTAACATTACTGGGGGATCCGATTTAACCCTATTTGAAGTTAATGAAGCTTCATCTTTAATTACCGAAGAGGCTCATGAGGATGCTGAAATTATTTTCGGGTCTGTAATCGATGAAAGCTTAAAGGACGAAGTTCGAGTCACTGTGATTGCAACTGGATTTAATCCTGAAGCAGAGGTGAGACCTGCAGTGGAGCGAATTGTTATTAATGCCGAGCCTATCATAGCAGCTCCAGCTGAAATGGTGGCTCAGGAAGTAGAGCCGGCACAAATTATCACCACTATAGCTAGTCCAATCATTCAAAAGCGTGAGCCGTTATCTGAAGATTTAAAATCGGCAAGACAATTGGCTCGAGAAATTGGAAAACGGTTCTTTGAAACTGAAGAGTATGATATTCCAACTTTTCTTAGACGACAGAATGACTAAAAGTAGGAATGTGTAAGTATTGTAAGTGAATTCTCATTAAATTAAGAATAGAGCAGGGTGAGAAATCACTCTGCTCTATATTATTTAAAAGGAGTCAGACATGTTAAAATGGTTTGCATTACTTCTTGTGTCTACCGTTCTTTGTTGGGGAGAGGACAAACACAGTAATAGTAAAAATGAGAATGACTCTAGACCGGTAGTAGAATCGCAATCCATTGAAACTAAGGAAAATAAAATTGGATATGAAGATGAAGATTCTCAAGCAGATAAAAAAGATCTGACAAATTTAATTAAGCAGTTAGATAGCGTAACTACACCCAGACAAATGGGTGAGCAAAATAGTGACAGTCAAACTACCACTCCAAATCTTTAATATTTTGATCGGGAGTAATAACAGCAATTTCTACTCTGCGATTCTTACGCCGTCCTTCCGGACTATCATTTGATGCTAGGGGTTGTACATCACCAAACCCTGCCATCGAAATATGATACATAGGAAAGTCTGTCCCTTCGACTAGAAAACGTAAAATATTAAAAGAACGATTTACAGAGAGTTGCCAGCCTTGGTGATTTGTTTGCCCTCGTTTTAGTCCTTCTATCGTATCACTATGCCCCTCAATTTGAATGGGAAGATCTAGTTTAGCCAGTCGTTTTCCCATTTCATAAAGAAATGGAATCTGGTCTCTTTTTAGTTTATCACTATTAGGTTTAAATAACATGGCTTCGCCCAAACGAATTTTAAATCCGTTCGCAGTTTTTAATACATCTATTTCTTTGGGATCTGGAGCGAGTCCAGTCACCCTTTCAAAAATACTTTTGAGTTGTTCTGATATGCGATTCATTATTTCTTGCTCTGTTTTAGAGTTCGGACCTAAATCTTTTGGAGTGGGGGGAACTAGAGATCCTTTATCGGGTTCTTTTTCGAATGGAGTAAAAGGGCTTCCCTTTTGTGGAAAAACTCCTCCTGAGGTTAAAAAGGCTTTTTGTATACTCTCAACCGCTTTTTGATACTTCGCTTTATCGGTCATACTTAGAGCATAAAGAATGGTGAAAAAAGCAAAAAGCAAAGTAATGAAATCGGCATAGGAAACGAGCCATCTTTCAAGATTCTCATGCTCTTCATGGTGTTGTTTCCTAGCCATAGCTTAAGCTGCTTTCTTTTCCCCTTGCCCTTTTTCAGTATGACCGTGATCGCCGGCTAAATTATTCATTTTATCTTCGATGATTCTAGGATTAAGCCCGGCTTGAATACCCAAAATTCCAGTCATGATAATTTCCATCTCATGCACCTCTACCATTAAAATTTTCTTTATTTTGTTTCCCATAGGAATAAATACTAAATTGGCAGAGCCTACTCCGTACACAGTAGCTACAAAAGCGACTGCAATGCCCGTTCCTAATTTACTAGAGTCGGTAAGGTTTCCCATTACGTGAATTAATCCTAGTATCGCCCCAATAATCCCAATGGTAGGAGCGAATCCTCCAGCTGTTTCCCAAACTTTTCCTATCGAATTATTACTTAATTCAGTTTTAAATATTCTTTCCTCCATCATTTCGCGAAGAATAGTGGGGTCGTAACCGTCGACTACCTTTTGTAGATTCGAGTGAAAAAATGGATTTTTGATGGCTCCCATTTTTTTCTCTAGGGCCAAAATTCCTTCTTTACGGGCAATATTGGCCATATCAATAATGTCTTTAATGACATGACTGAAGTCATGCTTTTCAGGTTTAAAATAAACTTTAGGAATGACCTTTAGAGCCGCACCAAACTCTTCTGTAGTAGAGGCTAACATCGTAGCTCCAATGGTTCCCCCGAAGACGATGAGGGCGGCTGTCGGCTGAATTAGGGCCACGAGATGTAAGCCCTCCAATAGTGCGCCACCTAATATCGCAGCCAGTCCTAGTATGAGACCTATCCAATTTAAGATCATGATTGTTTCCTTAAGACAGGCTGTAGCATTGAGTGTTGGTTTCTTTTGTATTGAGTAAATGCTGCCACTATTTCTGCCACGCTATCTTTCACTAAAATTTTTGATCCTGTAGTCAGAGTGATTACCGTGTCTGGTGTTTCTTCGATAGATTGGATCCAATCAGCATTTAACATCATGCTATTGCCATCAAATTTAGTTACACGGATCACAGGCCACTCCTTGCAGAACTTATCGGAAGAAATGATGAAAAAATCAAGGCTACGTTTCATTGATATGCCGAGCCATAAGATAATAGAGCTTGTTGACGGTGA
Organism: Bdellovibrionales bacterium; assembly: GCA_009692515.1. GTDB lineage: Bacteria > Bdellovibrionota > FAC87 > UBA2466 > UBA2466 > UBA2466. The sequence goes on along the minus strand of SHZA01000056.1, from coordinate 3,283 downwards.
TCATATTAGATAAAGTTTGTCTCCCTTTAAAAAGCGGAGTGTCAGATGAAGATTTATACAAAAACAGGTGACGAAGGTACGACCGGTTTATTTGGTGGAACAAGAGTACCTAAAAACTCTCCACGTATTGCTGCCTATGGTGAGATAGATGAGTTAAACGCGGTATTAGGCGTTGTGATTTCCCATAGCCCTCAACCCATTATTCAAAATACATTAAAAGAGATTCAGAACCATCTCTTTACACTAGGAGCGCAATTAGCCTCCCCTAATACCGATCCTAAAATCGAGAGAATCACTACAACTCAAATTAATTCTCTAGAGCGCCAAATAGATGTCATGACAGAAACACTACCGCCGCTAACCCACTTTATTCTTCCTGGGGGCGGAAAAACAGCGGCTCACCTCCATTTGGCACGTACCGTCTGTCGAAGAGCTGAAAGAGCTATGGTTCACTTAGCCTCTTTACCCAATGAATCTGTCGATCGGTGGCTTTTAATCTATGTGAATCGGCTTTCCGATTTCCTTTTTATTTTCTCACGACTTGCCAACCAACTTGAGCAGGTTGAAGACACTCTTTGGGTGCCTCAAAAGTCTCACTCTTAAACTATTGATATTGTTTTAGAATAATTTATTTACTGCCGCATTTGACTTTGAGATTAATTCTCATTTAAATCATTACTGAAATGAGAACCGATATCAACTTACCTCATCTTGCCCCCTCCGTACCTATTGATTTCACCGGCATGTCTATGGGTATTTTGACGGAGAAAAAATTCTTACTCTTAGCTCAGACCTTTAAAACACTAGGCGATTATTCGCGAGTTCGTATTGTGTGGGTGCTGCTGCAAGGAGAAAAATGTCCCAGTGAAATTGCGGAGGCGGTCAATTTAAGTCCTTCAGCTGTGAGTCATCATTTAAAGGTTTTGCGGAATTCTAAATTGGTTCGACTGAGAAGAGAACATCGTCAAATTTTTTATACGTTAGATGATGATCATATCAACAAACTTATGGAAGCTGGTATAGAGCATGTTACGGAGATTTTACCGTGAAAAAAACAACTATTTGTTTTTTATTACTAGCATTCAGTTTATTTGGAAGTACACCCTCTGACTCTTCAAGATTAGTAGTTCATTTATTAAATTATATGGCCTCCGATTATTCGGGGGCTGTGCAGAATGGAAAAATAGTCTCTCCTACCGAATATGGAGAGCAAAAAGAATTCTCCAATATAGTGATTGAAATCTCGAAACGAGAAGAGCCATTTAAATCTTCTCAAGTTATTCAGCAAGGACTTCAAACATTAAAAAGTTTAATTTTAGCAAAGGCATCCTCTAACCTAGTTCGGGACGTGGCTAAAAAAGTAGAGACTGAAGTTTTAAAGGTTTCTCAATTAGAACTAGCCCCTGAAAAATGGCCTAATTTAAAGCATGGAAAAGAGATTTATTCTCAACAACAATGCTTACAGTGCCACGGTGTACTCGGGAATGGAGAGGGCCCGTCAAGCGGCGGTTTAGATCCTAAGCCTGCTAATTTCTTGAGTGAAAAAAATGATATCATCTCTCCCTTTCAAAGGTTTAATGCGATTCGTTTGGGCGTTCCGGGAACTGCGATGGCAGCCTTTACCGCTCTTTCAGATAGGGACGTATGGGATCTAGCTTTTTATATTGCCTCTTTAAAACACGCGGATAACACCGCAGATTTTTCTTCCGGTCACCCATGGACCTTAGAACAGGTGGCCTCCTCTACAGACCAAGAACTATTGAAGACACAAACACAAAACAGTAATAGTTTGTTATCCTCTCTTTCGCTAGCTAGAAATTATCAAGTCATTAATGATGGCAAGATCGACTTTTTATCGATAACGAAGACAAATTTAATGGCCTCTATGGTGGCCTTTAAAATTGGCAATTTTGAACTCGCAAAAGCAAAAGCCATTGGAGCCTACTTAGACGGGATTGAACCGCTGGAGCCAAAGCTAAGACTTAATGATTTTGAATTCACCCTGAAACTTGAAGATAAAATGGGGGAATTTCGTAGCCAAATAGATGAAAGAGTGTCGATAGAAAAATTAGAAATCACTTTAACTGAAGTTAATAGTCTTTTAGCGGAAGCCAAAAATATTTTAGACACTGAAGTATCCTCTTTTTGGATTACCTTTGCAGTGGCCGCAGGAATATTTTTAAGAGAGGCGCTTGAAGCGGCCTTGATTCTTATTACACTTTTAAGTGTGGTTCGAACGATGGCACATCCCAGAGCAGTTTACTTTATTCATGGTGGATGGATTTCAGCGTTTACAGTAGGTATTATCTGTTGGGTTTTTTCGGGTTGGGTGGTGGGTATTTCAGGCCTTCGTCGTGAACTATTGGAAGGTAGTATTTCATTATTCGCAGTAGCCATTTTGTTGTACTTCGGTTTTTGGCTTCATCGAAAAACAGAGGTCGGAAAGTGGAGAGTTTTTATCAATCAGCTAGTTAAATCGGCGCTGGATAATAAAAAACTATTTGGATTAGCGTCAGTAGCCTTCATGGGAGTATTCAGAGAGGCCTTTGAGACCGTTTTATTCTTACGAGCAGTTTCCATTGAATCTCCTGGGCAAGAGGTGGCATTGGGGCTGGGTGTGATTGCCTCTTTTAGTGTGGTTTTATTAGTTGCAACTATCGCTTTGAAATATAGTGCGAGGCTTCCATTGAGACAACTCTTCAGTCTGTCCTCTTTTATGATGGTTTTTTTGGCCTTTATATTAATTGGGAAATCGGTTCATGCTTTTCAAGAGGCAGGAGTTATTACCATCTCCAGAGTGGGTATTTCTTTTAGAATCGACTGGCTGGGACTTTTTCCAACGCTTGAAAATTTAGTTCCTCAAATATTATTAATTTTAATCGGAACTCTTATTTGGCTGAAACCAAAATTAGAATCGCTAGCCAAACAGACTACCACCCTAAGATCCTAGCGGTGGCTACTTAGGGTTTTTTTATAGACATCATAATATTGTTCGGCGGTCCGATTCCAAGAAAATTTGCCTGCCTGTTTTATTCCCGCTTCAATTAAATTGGCTCTTGTGGCAGGAACTAGAATATCCTCTAGGCTGCGACCCATTTTATCTTCATCAAAGGGATCAAAAAGAAGAGCGGCTCCCTCTGATAGTTCAGGAAAAGGGCCTCCATTACTAGCCACTACAGGACAGCCTGCAGCCATCGCCTCGATAAGCGGTAGGCCGAAACCCTCATAGTAGGAAGGGAAGGCAAAGGCTGCGGCATTTTGGTAGATAGTGGGTAGTTCAGTA
>SHZA01000008.1 GCA_009692515.1 Bdellovibrionales bacterium | reverse complement strand
TTGTAATCGGTACATTCCTCTTCAAAAGATTCTTCGACGCGGATGCCGCGTTCCTTTAAAAGTTTTCTAGCATTCACATAATTCACAGTGGTAAAAAGAATAGGTGCCAAAAATCCTTTTAACACAGAAAGGGTCAAGAGTTCTTTATTGTGACCTGAGATCTCCCCTTCAAAGTGAACTCGTATTTTTTTTACATTCTGAGGTCCTACCTGTGTCGCAAAGGAACCCAATTTTTCACAAAGCTGAACATAAGGTTTAATAATATTTAATTGTTCAAGAGGAACATTGGGAACATTGATGGCATTTTTCAAAACCCCCTGTTCCACATAAAGTGCGATTTGATCTGCTACCTCTAGACTCACCTGCACTTGAGCCTCCTCAGTACTTGCGCCTAAATGAGGAGTGAGTACCAAGTCCTGGCATTTTAGTAGTGGAGAATTCGCTGGGATGGGTTCTGTTTCAAAAACATCAAGAGCGGCTCCAGCTAAATGTTTTTCCGCTATTACCTCAAGAAGCGCGGTCTCATCTACAATACCGCCTCTAGCGCAATTGATGAGATAGGATCCTTTTTTCATTTTCTTAAGAACTGTTCTATTAATTAAATGGTGAGTCGTTTTTAACAGCGGGACATGAACACTCAAATAGTCGGCTGCTGCTAAAAGTTCTTCCATTCCTACTAAGTGAATTTTCTGTTTTGCTGCAGCCTCTGAATTCACATACGGATCATGCGCAATGACTCGCATTCCAAGGCCAAGAGCCTTTTCTGCAACGGTTCTACCAATATTTCCCAAACCTAAGAGGGCTAATGTTTTACCTCTGAGCTCATTTCCCTGAAACCTTTTCTTTTCCCATTTTCCGGAGCGAAGCGTGGCATCGGCCTGAGGGATGTGTCTGGAAACGGCAAAGATCATAGCTAGGGTGTGCTCGGCTGTAGTGACTATATTTCCTGTGGGCGCGTTCATGACCACGATTCCCACATCGGTGGCGGCTGGCACATCAACATTATCTAATCCAATACCGGCTCGAAGAACCAATTTGAGATTTCTTGCCGTTTCTAATAGATCTTTATCTACTTGGGTGCGAGACCTCACAATTAAAATATCAATTTGGGATAGTTTTTCCTTTAGCTCTAATCGATCAATAGCCTCAAAGGCTAGAAGCTCAATTTTAGAGTTCTGCTGTAATATAGCTATTCCCTCTTTAGCTAAACCATCTGCAATTAAAACTCTAATTTTATTTTCCATGATGGCGACCTTCTAATAAGTATTGAGAGGCCGCAGCAACTCCTTTGCCTAGTTCTATGTGACCGCCTAGCGCCTTTAAAGTGTTTTCAAGCGCAGCTAAAATAGTGAGCATGTCTAACTCATCATAAAATCCCAAGTGAGCAATTCGAAAAATTTTACCCTTCCATTGATCCTGTCCACCGGCGATGGTCACCCCAAAGTGATCTCTCAAATAGGAAACAATTTTTTTGCCTTCAGGTATTTCTTTGGGAACATGTACCGCGGTGAGAGCATCGGAAGGTGAGGTCTTTGCAAAGAGTTCTAGTCCTAGTCCCTTCACTCCACGTCGAGTGGTTTCGGCTAATCTAGCATGGTGTTTAAAGACCGGTTCAAGTCCTGTTTTTTGAAGTTGTGTCAGTACGACATCTAAACCACAAATTAAACTGACTGCGGGAGTCCAGGCCGTTTCTCCTCCGAGAGCGGCCTTATCCTCTGCATCTAAATTAAAATAAAAATTAGGAATATTGGATCGTTTTCTTTGCTCTTGTGCTTTTTGAGAAAGAGCCAAGAAGGCAAGTCCGGGGGGCAACATTAATGCTTTTTGCGATCCACTGATCACGGCATCTAATCCCCATTTGTCCATGGGAAGATCTACGACTCCAAGGGCAGTAATGGCATCCACAATTACCAAAGCATCACTATTTTTATGAATCGCATCTGCAATCTCTTTTACGGGATGGTAAACACCAGTTGAAGTTTCAGAGGCTTGAAATAAAACCCCACGAGTTTTCGGATGGGCCTTTAGGATTTTTATGATTTCATCTGGAGACACAGCCTGTCCCCATTCCACTTTTAGGGTGTGAACAGTTAGCCCAAATTTACTAGCCAATTTTCCCCATCGTTCTCCAAATTTCCCTCCATCAATAGCAATCACCTCATCTCCAGTGGCAAAGAGATTTACTATGACAGTTTCCATGGCTCCAGTTCCTGAGCTTGAGAGTACATAGGAGGGTTGCTTAGTTTGAAAAAGATATTGAAGTCCAGATTTGACCCTTGTTAGCACATCAACGAATTCTTTAGTGCGATGATGTAAAGGGGAGCGAGCCATTTCCGCCAAAACCAATTCTGGAACCGGAGTGGGACCTGGAGCGAAGATACGAAGTTTTTCAAAAAGAGGGTGTGATTTCATAGTGTTATCTTTCTTATTGAGAGACTAAAACATCGAAAAATAGGACCCATAAAAACCAAAGAACTGGTGAAAGAGTATGTGAGGTCCTATAGACCGTCAAGAACGAGCTTATAGTAACTTTTATATATTTAATATTAGGCACTTATAAGTTTTGTATTGAACCGCCAGGGGCTTTTCGGCATAATGCCGCATCCCGTTAATTCAGTGACATAAAAAACAACCTTTAAAAGGAGTCCGAATGTTTGAAAAAAACACCTTCGAAAATAATGTAGTGCCGTTTAAATCTAAACAGGAAAAGACTACATTAGAAACTTTATTACAGGAGCAGGACGTAAAGGATTTCTTTAGATTTGTAAACGAGCACGACCTCAGATTAGCCGCCCTTGAAGCCTTAAAGATCAAACTCTCTGTTATCAATTAGTTTATTTAAAAGTAGCCGAGTTATCATTGAAATTAGCAGTGTTTTATTTAACTTAGGATAGGTTAAATAATCACTGCTATTTTTTTGTGCAAAAATTAATGCTGTCAAAACTTTAGTCAATTTAGTGGTTTTTAACGCTAACAACATTTAACCCCACCGTATTCTATGCCTATCAACTCTTTTCCAGCCTGGAACATCCCTTGCAACTTTAGGCTGTAATAATTTCCAAAAGATATTTTTTTTTGTAAGGATAAACAAGTTAATGAACGTCACAAAAAAGATAGTTCGCCTCTTTAGTGGAGCTTTTCTATTACCCTCTTTGTTCCTGGGCCTCTCAGTTCAGGCTGTAGATACTAAGCCTTCATGTTACTCCATCTATCGTGATCTTCAGGTGCAGCGAATCGGTGGCACTGAACGAAAAGAAAATAGTTTTGCGGGGACCGATACCCCTATTGTAAAAGCCTTTGAGAAGGAGGGACTATTTTATACCGATATTGTTAAGTGGTTTGATAGAGCAGATAGAACCTCTACATTAAATATTATTGACACAAGATTAGCAGCAGAAAAAGCAGGCAAGGGAGGTAAAAAACTAAGTCGATGGTTAGAAAACTACGCCACAGAACACAAAGCGAAAGAGATCGTTTTACCGGTGGATTGGGCAGGTAAAAGTGCACAGGAAAAAGCGAATTTTATTTTTGACCGTGAGAATCCTTTGTCGGCCATGACGTTAGAAGCAAATGAGAACCTCTTTTTAGAAGAGATCCTTAATTATGATATTTTAAGACCTGCAAAGGAGACTCCCGCCTATCTTACTGTCGGAGATGATTCGGGCTCTTATGAGGTGAGAAGTAAAAAAGGAGAAACTAATCGTAGTGTTTATCAAGCCCAACTTGCCGAAGTAGAAGGATACCTCGATGGAATGGTAGGACACCAACATTTAATCCATGAGTGGCCTAAAGAAAAAGATGTGAGAGAAAGAATAGCTCCCCAGTACACTGAGCTTTTAGATGCCGGCACCTGGTTTTTGTTTTGGCGACAACTAAAAAGAAACCCTGGCGGTGATGAAGGAGTGGAAAGTATTCTGAAACATCCTTACCTCGGAGTTTATAATCGAGATTCACTGGAGAAATTAGAAAAAGCGGTGATTGACGGTGACTATGCTAATTTTAAAAATAAATACCGAATGATTGGTGCTCGTAATGTGACAGGGCGATCCGATATGCCAGGACAAAAAGAGGGTCAGGGTTTAGCCGATTTTGAGAGACGCTCAGGAAACAAAGGAATTAAACGGGAGTTTTTAGAGGATCTTATTGAAGCCCGCTTTGTGAGTGGTGATTTCACAGGACTTAGAGGTATTCATGATTATGAGTTTGATGCGTCAGCGCCTATTGGAAAACTTACCGAAAAATATCTGTCTAAGGCCGACCAGGGAGTTTTAGAGAAATTCGAAAAAGAATTTAAGTGGATGAAGTATTCGGATGATTCTAGAGCCTTTAACCATTTTCGTAATAAAATTACAGCCCCCTTACTCCCATGGGAAAATAGAATTCCTCTCGATCACAAGCTACCAGTATTAGAAAGAGCTAGGGGCCGTTTTGCAGAAGGTTTACTAGATATTGCGAAGAAATATCTCGCAAAAAAAGAAAAGGTGAGGGGCCCACCAGAGCAAGGAGATTTAAATAGTGAAACGATTGATAAAATAGAAAGACTTTCATTTTTGTTTTCCGATCGAGTTAAACTAGATGAAGATTTTGAACGGTATCTCACACCTATCCCCACCAAACTTCCCAGTGTCTTAGTGAAGTCGACCGGTCCTATCGATGTTAATAAGATAGATTTGGGCATTGAGTATAGTTTTAGATTTCCTGATCCCCCTCGACATAAAACGACAGCCAAGGCTGAGATCAGACAGGCCGCTGAAGAACTTTCAAAGGCTTTGGGTGGATCACAAATAAAAGAGGAAGCGGGCAATGGCCATGGGCACAATTTATCTGTGAACTATTCCTTTATCGATAGTGAAGGAAGAAAATGGCGAATTGAATGGGATGGTGTTACCAGAACCTATATAGACGGAGAGCCCTTAAATCCACGAAAAGGGCATATTGAGATTCCATCTCCTAAATGGTCCCCTCAATCGACTGAAGAGGTGACAAAACTTTTTCAGACTATGCGAAATCTAGGTAAAGTTCCCAGACGTGGAGCCGGTGGAGCTCATGTGAATATCGACCTAGCACCACTTAAAGCGATGCCAGAAAAAGAGGGCGCTAGAAAAATGGTAGATCTTCTAAATTATTTTGAATCTCATCGTGAGATGATTCAATTTTTATGGCAACATCCCTTTCGCCAGAGTGCGGCTATGAAACTCAATGTATCACCGGAACTCAGAAAAAAATTGAATAATTTTGACGGTACTTGGGACGACTTGGGCAAGGTGTTATATGATGAAAAATACTTTAATACTTTTGAAACACGAAAACCTAGTTATGCGCAATTAAATGCAACTGCATTAATGGCCGACGTGATTCCTTCTGAGTATGAAACTACAATCGATATTAAAAATCCTAAAGTACCTTGGGCACCCGCCTTTGGAGGCAAGGGAAAGGATCGTATTGAGTTTCGATTATTTGATGCGCCCACCGATGAATTTCTTGCTGCACTACAAATTAAGTATGTAAGAGCGCTTTTAAATAGTTCTCTCAATCAGCCGAAGAAAATTAGCAATGAGCCTATTTATCAATCTAGTGATTTTGAAATGTGGAAGAAAGATCCTACTAAATTTCTAGCCGCAGCAAAATCACATTTAAAGGAAATGGGACTTAATCCTGAAGAGTTCCAAGCCCTTTTTGCAAGTTCCTATTATGCACAAACGGTGGAACCTAATCCTAAAGCTCCATTGGTGGAATTTAAGAGCTTTTTGCCTGCAGTCAAACACTAGTATTTAAACTATTGAAAAAGGATAAGACGAATACTATCTAATCGCGCCTGGGTATTTTTTAATGCCGTAGTGCCTTTTTTCTGTTTCTGCTTAGCTGCGGCCACCTCCTCATCTGAAATGAGGGGATTAATCATCGCTAATTGTTTTAATCGTGTGAGTTCGTGGGACATTCTAGTTTCATAAGTACTAATGGCATTATCGATAATAGGGCCGGTGAGGGTGAGCAGATATTGATTGACTCGATCCATGGCCTTATTCAATTTCTGTCTTAAAAGAGGAATGATCTGTTCTGATATTAAAGGTGATATCGGTTGAAAGGTGCAGAGATTGAGACCACTCGGTGCTGAGATAGTCTCCCCGTCAAGAGTGATATAGGTTTTAAGTATTTGAACAGGGAGATCCCGTTCAACTTCCAAATGTGCGGGCGCTATGGGTTGTAAAACGTGAATTAATTCTAAAATTAAAGGTTGAGAACAGTGAATCCCTTTTACAATCCCGGCTGTAAATCTTCCTACATCGGCCTCTAAAATAAGACTAAATGCCCCTTGCACCACAGGATGTTCCCAGGTGAGAAAAGCTAGCTCCTCTTGAATGAGTGCTCGGCTTCTGTCAAAAGTAGCACTCAGTTCTCCCGATGAACTTAACCCCGGAAAACTTTCTACAAAGGTTAAAGAATGGGAGGCTAATTTAAACCCTCCAGTATTATCCAGCTTATCAAGCTCAACTCCAAAATAGTTTAACGCCCGTTCTAGGAAGATTTTAAGTTTGGGATCCTTTTCAATCGCATTAATTTCCTCTGCGAGTCTCACTCCACTACCACGACTGAAGGAGGTAATATCCACAAGAAGATCAATTCCTTTTTGATGTTCAACTCGCTTTAAATCTGCCCAAGTTTTGGTGTTTTTTAAAAGCCCTGCGATCATCTTTTTTCTAGCGGCTGCCGTAGCTTCAGGATCTAAGTAGATTCGTAAAGTGTCCTTAATCTCTTTTTGTAGTGGGGCCTCGAGAACAGCTCCATTCCACGGTGTTTTGAAAAGCTCAAGACCCTCTTCATACCAACGCAATAGGACCTCTTCTGGAGTACCATTGAAATAAGCCGCATGAATGTGAATTTTATTTTTCTGCCCAATGCGATCTAATCTGCCAATTCGTTGCTCTAAGACATCGGGGTGTAGAGGCATATCAAAAAGATATAGGTGATGACAAAACTGAAAGTTTCTTCCCTCTCCGCCAATTTCACTACAAAGCAGAATTTGTGCGCCCTCTTCTGTAGCAAACCAAGCGGCCTGACGATCTCTTTCTACAATCTCTAAATTTTCGTCGAAGATAGCCGATCTGACACCCGTATTATTGCGTAGCCACTCCTGAAGTTCCCTTACTCTTTTTGCACTCGAACAAATTAGAAGTACCTTTTCATTTTTAGTGGTCTGCAAAAAATCTGCAAGTGCAGACGCTTTAGCATGAAACCATTCGGCCTTAGGCGCTTTAGTCGAACTGCTTTGAAGTCCAGCAGAAATACCTAACAGATCGCTATCGGAGATTTTTTTCTTAGTGAGAGAATCCAGCCACACAGTCCAAGCTGCGGGTGCTGTAATTGGATAAGCATGAAGCTCTCTTTCCGGAAATCCACGAATTCGGCTTCGACGATTTCTTACAAGCACTCGGCCTGTGCCATGACGATCTACTAAACAGTCTAGAAGCTCGTCGGCAGAACCCTCTTTTTGGTACGCCGAAATCTTTTTGTGGAGATCTTTATCGGTTTCAAAAAAACTTTTTAGCTCCTTTATAAATTGGGGATCTCGAGTCTCCTCTTGAATTTGTTTAGCGTAAGCGCCTACCTGTTGAATCTTTTCATTCTGATCTTTAAAAGCTTGAAGAGTAGGGAACTTATCGGGGTCTACCAGGTGGAGAAGTCCAAATTGAGTTTCTAATCCTTGTCGTTGAGGGGTTGCTGTCAAAAGTAAACAGCCTCGCGACCTTTCACTAAGTAGTCTCACAACCTCCCATTCTAAACTGGGCTCCTCCTCATTCCATTCTAATCGATGCGCTTCGTCTACAATTAGTAGATCCCACTTTTCTTTAGCGGCTTCCATAAGGCGCTCAGTATTTCCTGCTAGAAAAGGAAGAGAACATAAAACTTTTTGATTCATCGCAAAGGATGATTTGTGTAATGAGAGCATGTCCTGTTCGCAGCGTTCTTCATCTACTAAACTAAACATCTCCTGAAATCGGCGATACATTTCTGCGAGCCATTGGTGCTCTAGAGCTTCTGGTGCTAAAATTAAAACTCGGTTGGCTCGGCCTAAAGCTCTCAGTGATGAAAAAATAAGTCCAGCTTCGATGGTTTTTCCTAAGCCTACCTCATCGCATAATAAAACTCGGGGAAATTCTCGACGTGCTAATTCAGAGGCTATTCCTAATTGATGAGGCAATAAAGAGACTCTAGACCCTATCAATCCTCGCGTGTCGGGGTGCAAACTTTTCCCTCTTAATTCCCAGGCCTCTTGTCTAAGATCCGCATTTTTCGCGTGACCCCAATTACCTAAAAGGAAACGGGAGAGAGGGGTGGTGTCTTCAATGATATGGTCTAGTTCATATTCCCAAATTTTTTCCCCGTCTTCCGATTTGTAACGAAAGAGTCCATCCTGTTCTTGGCTTTCAGAAATGGTAAGAGTTTGTCCCTTTTTCGATTTTACCTTTTGGCCGGGATTTAAAACTAAACGTCTTAAGGGCGCTACCTGTTGTGAGTATCGTCGTTTAATCTGAGCCCCAGGGAAGGACACCTCAATAAGACGGGCTCCTATGACATCTATGACCGTTCCTAACCCCAGTTCGGGTTCAAACTCAGCCACTACTCTTTGTCCTACAACCCACATTCTTTCACCTTACATTGATGTCGTTTTGAGACGGCGAACTTACCCGAAGTTGAATGAAAGTGCACTCTAAATTTAAGTGTTTTACATGGCAATTAAAATAAGTAATATTAATGGGTTACGTTTATTTGCTTTGAGTTTATTTGGTTTACTGGTAGACCCTGACCGGTTTTTGATAGGGAGCTAACCATTCCCTAACAATGTTATTGTAGGCTTAGAGCAAAGGTGAAACGAGCCTAGGTTAATCGGCCCAGGAGGCTAAATTGCTAATGAATCATTTGCGTAATATTGAGCCCATAAAAGAGATTCTGTTTCAGTACGGAAATCACCTACATGCCAGCCGAATAGAGCGGTTATTTTATCGAAAAATTCCAGTTTATTTTGAAAAGGGATCTTTCATCATTAAGACGATTGAAAATCGATTTGAGTTGAAAGAGGTATTAAAACTTAGGTATCAGGTTTTTCACAAAGAATATCGCAAAAAGAAATTTCCATTCGGAATTGATGTCGAATCTCTAGATTCTATCGCCGACCATTTAGTGATTATAGATAAAGAGTCGGAAAAAATTGTAGGAACCTATCGTTTAATTTGTTCTGAATTTTCAAATATTTTCTACTCTCAAAGTGAATTTGCAATTCAGGGTTTTTTTGAACTTCCTGGAGTTAAATTAGAGTTAAGTCGTGCTTGCATTCATAAAGACTTCCGCAAGGGAGTTGTGATGAATCTTTTGTGGCGAGGACTTATGAAGTACCTGGGTGATGTGAAGGCTAAATATTTATTTGGTTGTTCTAGTATCAAAACAATGGATCCCATGGAGGTGGCTCTAGTCGTAAATCACTTTCGTTCCGAGGGACAATTATTGAATGCGATCGAAGCTCATCCTCTTCCTATTTTTGAAATGGCTAGACTAGGAGTGTCGTTTGCTGAGGGGGCTCTTGCCGTTTCAAAGCCTGTAGAAGATATGATTCCACCTCTTCTTCAATCGTATCTCAAAGCTGGCGCTAAATTAGCTCCGGTCCCTGCGTTAGATAGGGATTTTAAATGCGTAGATTTCTTCACCGTCCTTGATATTGAGTCTTTGACGCGGATCTACGAAAGACGTTACCGCCAAGACTAAGATCTTCTTTTCCGTTTGACTGGCAAAGATCGGTTAAAAAGTTATAATGGGGGTAGAATCGTGTATTTATCTTCTAATAAACCTTTACCTGAAATAAAAAATTGTGAAATTAGTCAAAGCTCATTCCCTACCATTTGATGTAACTCGTTACACTGGCGTGCTCCCTGAATTGGATGAGCTTTTTGAACTCATTACGATCATGGGTGATAAAGGAAAGGTAAAACTACTCGGTGAAATTGAACATTCTAACCGGCACTTTCCTTTAATCGGATTAACAATAGGAACAGAAGATAAAACAGCTCCCACGTTTGGTCTTTTTGCGGGAGTCCACGGACTGGAACGCATTGGCAGCCAGGTGCTTTTAGCCTACTTAAGAACCTTCTTAAATCTTCTTCAGTGGGATAAAAATACTCAAGACATTTTGCAACGAACCCGATTTGTTTTAATTCCGGTGATTAATCCAGTCGGCATGTTTTTGAAACGTCGTTCTAATGGGAACGGTGTTGATCTCATGAGAAATGCCCCGGTAAAAGCTGACAAAATTTCTCCCTTTTCTTTTTATGGGGGCCATCGTATTTCATCAAGACTTCCGTGGTATCAGGGGGTTGAGAATTCCCCGATGGAATTAGAGGCCGAGGTCCTTTGTAATTTTGTTAAAGAGGAGGTTTTCTCTTCTCAACTTGCGATCAGTGTTGATGTTCATTCTGGTTACGGAACGAAAGATCGATTTTGGTTTCCCTATGCAAAAACAAGAAATCCATTTAAAAATATCTCGGAGGCCTTAGGTCTCAAAACTCTTCTGGATAAAACCTATCCCAATCACATTTACAAAGTAGAGCCCCAATCAAATCAATATGTGACCCATGGGGATCTTTGGGATTTTCTTTACGATCAGCATTCCTCCTTGGAAAACAACCGTCTGTTTCTTCCCTTTTGTTTAGAGATGGGTTCTTGGTTATGGATCAAAAAGAACTTTCGCCAGGCTTTTTCAATTTTAGGGGTGTTTAACCCCATAGCCACGCATCGACTTCAGCGTACTTTACGTCGACATATTCATCTTTTTGATTTTCTTCTTCGCGCCGTACAATCACCTGGCTCTTGGGCGGAAATTCCTTCTACTGAAAAACTTCTGCTAAGAAAGCAAGCGCTCGATCTGTGGTATGAAGATTAAGAATACTACCTATTGGTTTTTTATTAGAGGTTTAATGCGTGAAGCTGCGCATTGGGAAGATTTTCCTAAACAATTCGAAACTGCATTTCCCGAATCTAAGGTGGTCACTTTAGACTTGCAAGGCAGTGGAGCCCATTGGAATAGTAAAGCGCCCCTTACTATTTTAGAAATGGCTGAGTCGGTACGCGAACAGGCTCAGAATTTAATGGTAGCTGAAACTACAAAGACTGGAAAAACACCTGAGTGTTATGTATTAGCTATTTCCTTAGGTGGTATGGTGGCATTGGAATGGCTTCAGAAATTCCCTGGAGATCTTAAAGGCGGTGTTTTTATTAACATCAGCCTGTCTGGAATTAATTCTTTCTATGAGAGATTAAAGCCCCGGGCCTGGATTCCTTTAGTGAAAATTATACTCACTCGTGACGTGGTATTACGAGAGCGGAAAGTATTGGAGCTGACGACATCAAGTTTTCAGGTCAAAGATTCGCTACTAAAAAAAAGAGATGAAGTTTTTAGAAAACATCCCGCTAATCGTCTAAATTTTCTACGACAATTAATTGCCGCATCAAGATTCAAAGTGCCTAAACAGAATTTAAAGAGACCTATTTTACTTTTAAATAGTGCGGGCGATCGTTTAGTCGATTCCAGCTGTTCAGAAAAAATACACCAAAAATGGAATTGGGAATTAAAAACTCACCCTACTGCTAATCACGATCTGCCCTTAGATGATCCTAATTGGGTACTGCAGCAAATTAAAGCTTGGGTCGATCAGATAAAAGACTAGATTTTATTTCCAAGATTCAATGGCTAAAAGAGATACTGAAATAATCGCTAACCCTAATAGCATCGGCGAGATCTCTTTTTTTCTTCCTGCCAAAAAGAAAAATACCACGTGAGAAATTAGACCCCATAACAGACCTTGAGTGATCGAAAAGGTAAGTGGGATCAAAATGATGGTAAGATAGGCGGGAATGGCCTCTTCTAAATGATCAAAAGAAATTTGTGCTACCGTTCTAAACATTAGTCCACCCACTAAAATTAGAACGGGGGCTGTAGCATAGCTTGGAACCATCGTGGCTAAGGGGCTTAGAAAAAGACAGGGAATAAAACATAGCGCTGTGAATACGGCCGTGAGACCGGTTCTTCCCCCTACCTCAATCCCGGCAGAGCTCTCAATAAAAGCGGTTCCTGACGAGGTCCCCAAAACACCTGCCGTCATAGTAGCTATAGCGTCTACTAGTAATCCCTGTTTTAAACGATAGGGTTCCCCCGATTCTGTTTTGAGGTTACACGCTTCAGCGACGCCAATAAAAGTTGAGATAGAGTCAAAGAGATCGGTAAAAAGAATAGAAATAATAGCGGGTAAAAAAAGTAGTTTCAGTGGCGATATCACGTCTAGTTTTAAAAAAACACTGGAGAAATCTGGAGCTTTAAAAAAAGAAATGGGCGCCGAAATTTTCCCAAGTAAAAAGGCTGTGAGCGTGACCACTAGAATTCCTGCTAGAAAGGCAAAGGGATTTTTTCGCTTGAGTAGCCACAGATTTATTGCAAATCCAAAAAAGCTTAAACCTACAGTGGTAGAAATTGGGGCCACTTTAATGAAGGTGATAGGGTCACTCACAATCAGCCCAGTATTTTTTAATCCAATAAAAGAAAGAAAAATTCCAATCCCCACAGCTGAGGCCAATCTTATATTAGCGGGAATAGCTTCGGCAATTTTCACTCGCAGTGGCGTGACAGAGACTACGACAAAAAAGACTCCGGCCCAAAAGATCATTCCTAGCGCGGTGGGAAAGGGAATCTTCTGTCCAATAATTAATGTGTAGGCAAAGAAAGCATTAATCCCCATTCCTGGAGCGACTGCAAAGGGCAGTTTCCCATAGAGCCCCATTAAAAGAGTCATTGAAAAACTGAGTAAAACGGTGGCGGTTAATACCCCCTCAAAGGACATTCCAGTTCCAGGGGTCGCTAAAATTGAGGGGTTCACAAAAACAATATAGGCCATGGTAAAAAAGGTAGTCACTCCGGCAATGGCCTCTCTGAGAATTATTTTAGAATCTAAGTTTAAAAATTTCATGGGTGGCCCCCTTTTTTAGGTGTCTTAGATGATAACATAGGGCGTTTATTAATCTGCTCTAGATCTGCCCTGATAAATG
This sequence comes from Bdellovibrionales bacterium, assembly GCA_009692515.1. Lineage (GTDB taxonomy): Bacteria > Bdellovibrionota > FAC87 > UBA2466 > UBA2466 > UBA2466. The sequence continues at coordinate 40,733 of SHZA01000008.1, read as the reverse complement.
TGGATTAGCTAGGGAAATAAATAACTCAGATAGAATACGGAGGCGATCTTCATTGAAAACTTAACATTCCCTAACAAAGTCTAAATAATCATCCCGTATTCTAATGAACATGATGCTTGCCGATTTTCATGTTCACTCAACCTTTAGTGATGGGAAACTTACTATTCCCGCAGTTATTGATCTTTTTGGAAGTAGAGGGTTCGGAGCTATTGCTATCACAGACCACGTCGGAGAGAGTCAGACCCTTATTGGAAAGGCGGCGGGTCATTTAGGTTTGAGTTTGACCCCAGCGACGTTTCCTATCTACTTTGAGATTTTAAAAACTGAAATTGAAAGAGCTTGGGACCAATACCGAATGGTAGTCATTCCAGGTTTGGAGCTTTCGAAGAATTCAATTTCTAATCATCGTTCTGCCCATATTCTAGCGCTAGGAATTTCTAAATTCATCGTAGCCGATGGTGATGTGGCCTGTCTGGCTAAAACGATTCGTGAACACGGCGCGGTTTCCATTGCAGCACACCCGGTTTCCTCTGGAAAACTAGAAAAACAAACTTACCATTTATGGAATCGCCGCGAGGAACTAGCACAGGCTTTTGATGCTTGGGAGGTGGCCAGTGGCGATAGGCTATTTCCAGAGGTTTTAAAAAGTAAGTTGCCCAAAATAGCGAGTAGTGATCTTCATATAGCTAGGCAAATAACTTCATGGAAAACAGTTTTAGAATGTGAGCGACATCCCGAAGCCATCTTAGAGGCGATTAAAAAACAGGAGGTTCAGTTTAGATTTTATCGAGATAATCAAAATGATAATACTCGTCCTCATTTTAACAGTGATCTTAGGTCTGTTCTGGATTTCAGGGGGTCTTATCCAGATACTTGGGACTTTAATCGGTCTGTGGCCTAATCAAGTTCAGAAAAAGGTCTTTCCTGCTTTTTCCTGGGAACCTATTTCAATTCTAAAACCTCTAAGGGGCCTTGATGTAGGGCTTGAGGAAAATTTAACAACCTTTCTAACTTTGGATTATCCCTCTTATGAAATTCTTTTTTCAGTTACCAGTATCAACGAGCCAGCTTACTCGGTAGCGAAAAAACTATTGGAACAATACCCAAATGTAGCCACAAGACTTTTTATGGATTCTGTAGAGCTAGGACCCAATCCCAAGGTTAATAATATGAGGGTCGCCTAGGAAGCGAGTAGAAACGATCTTGTTTTAATTAGCGATAGTAATGTTCGTGTGACTCGAGATTATTTAAAAGTTTTGAGTGGCTATTTAAGAGATCCCAAGATCGGAATGGTGACTGCGGTAATCTCTGGCTCGTATGAAGAGGGTTTAGGGGGAAGGCTAGAGGCGGTGTTTTTAAACACCTTTTATGCTAGGTCTCTCCGTTGTTTTAGCAACGGAGCCGGTGACTCAATATATTGGAAAATTGGAGCTAAAAGATTTCTGGCTTCACCACATTCGATGGGGGCGAATACGTAAATCGCAGGTGCTGTTAGCTTTTCTCATCGAGCCTTTTTTAGGATCCGTTTTGCCTGGAGTGATGGGGGCCTACGCTTTTTACCTACAATTTCAGTTCAATCCTCTTCTTTTTTTTATTCTACACATGTTAATTTTCTTTCTTTTAGAGATTCCTTTTATCAAGAAGACAAAAAGCACTATCTCCCCTTTAGTTTTTTTTATTTGGTTTCTGAGGGAACTTTTGGCTCTACCCCTATGGTTGAATATTGCATGGGGAAATACTGTTCATTGGTGAGGAAGAACCTTTGAATTACGTCAGGGTGGATTGTTGGTGGAGTAGACCGCTAGAAAGATGTTCGATTGCTGTAGGGTCTTAAGCGATATTTATTTTGAGTTTTTATTCTTTTTCTTCTGAGCTAGGTAGTCATCGTAGGTCATTCGGAAATCGGTGATTCCATTTTCATTTATTTCAATCACGCGATTAGCTAAGCTTTGATTAAACTCATGATCATGACATGAAAAAAGAATGACTCCTGGAAATCTTATTAAGGCATTATTGAGAGCCGTAATCGATTCTAGGTCTAGATGATTGGTAGGTCCATCTAACAAAAGAATATTAGCTCCTGTAAGAATGATCTTTCCAAACATACAGCGAACCTTTTCTCCTCCTGAAAGAACGGTAACTTTTTTTTGTGCATCATCTCCAGAGAATAGAAATCTACCTAGGAACCCACGAATAAATGTTTCGGTTTTTTCTTCGGAGAAGTCTCTCATCCAGTCAATAAGAGCCATCGTCTTATCGGTAAAGTAGTGGGCATTATCTTTAGGTAAAAAGGCCTGAGAGGTAGTGACTCCCCAACTAAAATCACCGGTGTCCGGTTTTAATTCATTGGCAATGATTTGATAGAAGGTAGAGACTGCAATTTCATTATCGCTTACCACGCAAATGCGATTTCCCTTGTCGACAAGCAAAGAGGCATTTTTAAATAGGAGAGCGCCATCCACCGATTTAGAGATCTGATTTACCTTTAAAATTTGATCTCCAGGCTCTCTATTTGGTTTGAATCCGAAAAATGGGTATTTTCTGGAGGAGGGCCGAATGTCATCTAACGTTAACTTTTCTAATAATTTTCTTCTTGAGGTGGCCTGTCGAGATTTGGATTTATTAGCACTAAAGCGAGTGATAAAGGCCTTTAGATCCTGAACCTTCTCCTCAGTTTTTTTGTTTTTGTCCTCCAACATTTTTTGAGCAAGTTGGCTGGATTCGTACCAGAAATCATAGTTTCCGGTGAATAACCCAATTTTTCCAAAATCGATATCGACCATATGGGTACATACAGTATTTAAAAAGTGACGATCATGGGAAACGACGATTACCGTTTTTTCAAAGCTCATGATGAAGTCTTCTAACCACTCTATGGCTTCGATATCTAAATGGTTGGTGGGTTCATCGAGTAACAAGATGTCGGGCTTTCCAAAAATGGCCTGGGCAAGCAGCACCTTTACTTTGTCTTGGTCGGCTAGCTCGCGCATTTTTTTGGTATGAAGACCGGTAGAAATTCCCAGCCCAGAAAGTAGAATAGCTGCATTAGAGTCAGCCTCCCAGCCATCTAAATCGGTAAAGCGAGTTTCAAGATCGGAGGCTTTATCGCCGTCCTCTTCTGTAAAATCATCTTTAGCGTAGATAGTTTCACGGTCTTTGATCACCTGCATGAGCTCGGTGTGCCCCATCATAACGGTGCGTAGAACCTCTTCATTATCAAATATAAAATGGTCCTGTTTTAGGGTGGCAATGCGTTCACGAGGGGTGATAGAGACGGAGCCTAGGGTGGGGGCAATGACCCCGGACAGAACATTTAAAAAGGTGGATTTACCTGCTCCATTGGCGCCTATGACACCGTAGCAGTTTCCAGGAACAAACTTCAGGGTTACATCCTCAAATAGTTTTCTTCCGCCAAAGCTGAGGGCTAATTTTTCACATGTAATCATAAGGGCCGATTTATAAACTAAATCAAACCAAGACACCATGAAAATATAGCGTACTAAAGTCTTATTATCTTAAAATTAACTGGAAAATCAGAGTGAAAAATAGGCGTTTAAAAAAGGGGGACGGAGGTCTGCTTTAAACCCTTTCAAACACTCCAAAAGGCATGAGTATCTCACCTTTGTTGGGATTAGGTTTTTCCAGAGCCGATAGGAAGGACCTCTTCATGGAAAGTGAATGGGGATCGTGGCAAACTCTTAAATAATGGTTAAGAACATCTACCGTGGACCCCGTCGGAATTAATAAGGGGGGGCCGAACTCTAAGATTTTTGGAACGTGTTGATCTAGCGACCTTTTAATAGAGATTAGAGAACGGGAAAGGGTATGCGCTTCTACCACCGCTTGAGACTCTTCGGGTAGGGACATTCTTAAAACGGCCTCAGGGGCCGAATAGATAGCAATAGCCGTTTTTTTTCCTTTATTCTGAGCGGCTATTTTTTCCAAATCATCTGTTTCTACAAATAAGGCTTTAACGATATCTTTATTATCTCTGAAGAAATCAAAAACAGAGATGCGAATGATAGTGTGGCCTAAATCTAACCAATATTGGTGCTTAAACGGATCCTCTCCCTTTGTCATAAGTCTAAAGGAGGAGGGGTGAACATTCTTGTTATGAGCCACCATGGTTTCGCTCACAATAGTTCTGTTGTTATTGCGTTCGAGGTCTATAAATTGAGCATTAATTCGAATGAGATCATGAGCCATCGGTTTCGACGAATCTATGGCTGGATTATGATAAATTAAAAATTGAATTGGAGTTGCCGGGCTATAGGCACCGCTGGTTCGCTTAAGAAGGTGAGTTTTTCCGTCAAATATTTTGAGTGTGTCATCTAGAAATTCTTTTAAAATAACTTTTTCAGTTTTATTTCCTTGCGGGTCATAATAGATTAACTTGTAGTTCAAAGCATCAAACTCTTCCCAATAAAAGCAATCTACTTTCGTTAATTTTTTTTTGTTTAAAGCGGTCATAAAAAAATCCTCTATTCAGATTGAAACTGCAAGCAGGATGCCGTGGTGTCAGGCATTGTAGTCTTTTAGAATTCTTCGTAAAAAATGAAGTGCACAGGACAGGTGTAGACTATAGGTTAACTATGTCTAAAGAGTAGACGAAAAATTGGTAGCTAAAGGGCAAAAAAAAGGGAGCCGGTGGGCTCCCTTTTTACTAGATAGTATTCTCTAATAGTTAAACGGTCTCTGTGATAGCAGGTACGACAGGGACTACGGCTGCAGCTGCTAAGACAGCGGCTTGTAAAGTCACAAAGTCGAACAAACTTTTCTCATCAAAACCTTGGTAGGCCTTGTTATCTTTAATGATAAGAGGACGTTTGATTAAATTAGGATCCTTCAACATTAAACGAATAGCTTCGTTTTTTGTGGTTCTTCGTTTTCCAAGCTGGTTGTCTTTATAGGTAGTACTTCTTTGATTTAAACTTGCGTAGATATTTTCAGCCTTGATTACCTTTTCAAGAAGAGACCGTGGGGGTGGCTCATGGACAATATCTTTTACAAGGTAAGGAACCCCTTTTTTAGTTAAAAAAGCGATGGCTTTTTTACACTGTATACAACTTTTTTTTGCGTAAAGAACAATATCTCCCATAACTTCTCCTTCTTAAAAATCTATAGAACTTTAAAACCTGCGAGAGCCCTGTCTTAGCACAACCCCAAGGCTGCCACAATAGGAAAGGTCCCAAGTAAGATTGTTTTCCTCAAGTTAAATCTTTTAGAAAAAGAGATTGAGATTTATATTTATATCCTTTAAAGGTGAGCCACTGAGTTGCAAAAAGATGAGAAAAAACAAGGAAATAAAGCTTAAGTCACTATCTAAAGTAGGTGACCGTGGAGTGCGGGTTAAGTCTAACGGCTTAAAAGGCAAAGATATTGCTGTGGCTATATGCGGAGGAATTGCAAGCGTAGAAAGTGTGAAAATCATTAGGGAATTAAGACGACACGGAGCTAGCATTACCGCCTTTTATACTCCAGAGGTGACAAAATTCATCACAGAATTACCGGTGGCCTGGGCTAGTGGAAAATCTGTAATTACTGGAGCTCAAGCTCAAGTTGAGCACTTAGAAAGTTATGATCTTGTATTAGTGGTGCCCGCGACTCTTAATACCATTTCGAAGAGTGCTTTGGGGTTAGCTGATAATGTGGTGACCCTTTTAATTGCCAGTCAAATTGGTAAAAAAGGAAAGTTGTTGTTTGTCCCAACGATGAATACTTCGCTTTGGAAACACCCTTTATTTCTTGAGTATCAAAAAACTTTAGAGTCGTGGGGAGCCCAATTTTTATTATCTCAGGAAGAGGAGGAAAGAATTAAAGTTCCCGACCCTGAGAAAATCGCTGAAACGGTATCGGCAATATTAGGAGTTAAATCTGAATGGAAAAGGTAATTGATATTTCAAGGATTAGTGTTTTGGGTCAAGGGGTAGGTAGTGATGCTGGTGGGAATATTTATTTTGTTCCAAGAGCGCTTCCTGGCGATACGGTTAGGGTTGCTATTGTTTCTCAAGATAAGAAATATTTCGAATGTGAGCTACTTGAAATTGTGACCCCCTCAAAAGAACGAGTGGAATCGCCTTGTCGTTATTTTCATCAGTGTGGGGGGTGTGATTGGCTTGATTGGAACTATGCCGATCAGCTTAAGGGTAAACAAAAGGTCATTGAGACAGCTCTAAAAAGAGCGGGATTAACACCCGAAAGAGTCCTCCCAATATTAGAAGCAAAATCTCCATTGAATTATAGAAATCGAATTCAGTTAAGAATAAGTAAAGGTCAATTAGGTTTTTATAAAAAGAAAAGTCACGATTTAGTAGATATCGAAAATTGCCAGACTGCTCGCCCTCAAATTAATGAAGAGATAAAAAAAATAAGAGCTCAGGGACTATCCCAGGCTGAGGCTATTCAGAAAATAGAACTTTATTTAAATGAAAATGGAGAGGTTACCAACGTAAATAATGAACCTCACGGAGCCGATGGCTTCAGACAAATTAACGAAGAACAAAATGCTCTTCTTCAAAAGCGATTAGCCGATTATGTAAGAGGAGCTCATTCTAAAACGGTACTGGAACTTTTCTGTGGTAATGGGAATTTAACCTTTGCTTACCATTCCTTGGTAAAAAAAATTATCGCTATTGACTCTAATGAACTAGCGATTGGACAGGCTAAGAAAAAACGGGAATCGATGGGGATTGATGCCAATACCTCTCCTATGGCCTTCTTGGTCGATACCGTGGATCGTAATACGCTTAGAAGATTACCCGCTGAATTTAAAGGGGCATATGATACACTTATTGTAGATCCTCCAAGAGGGGGTTTATCTGGGGCACTTCCCCATTTGATACACAAACAACTTAAGCATATTATTTACATCTCATGTTCAGTTCAAACCTTCTCACAAGATGTTCAGTTCTTAAAAGATCAATTCGATTTCAAAGAACTTCAACCGATCGATATGTTTCCGCAGACACGGCATATCGAGTTTATCGCCAAGTTCTCCAGACCTTCACTTTAGGACTGCTCCTTTTTATCGCTACTCCAGGGGTAGCAGAGGAGTTTTCTAGCGGAAGTGCTGCAGAGCTAGCTGTTCAAGCTAATTTACTGAAAGGCCCACAGGAGGGTTCTGAAATTATCGGAAGACTCCCCAAGGGTACCATCTTGACTGTATTAGATGAGAGTAAAGGTGGCTTTGTTCGGGTTGAGGTAGAATTAATAGATGGGGTCGAACAGGGATGGGTTGACGAAAAATCGATAAAAGATTCCGCTCTTGAAGCTGAAGAAAATAAAAATCTCAGCCAGAAAAAAAATAAACGACGTAAAAAAAAGAGAAGACTCCCAGAGGATGAAATGGCTCTTCTAAGACGAGATTCTACCTTCACCTACGGGCTATATCTGGGGGGGAATTATGGAGTCTTGGCAGCCACCGATTCCGCCTCATCTTTGTATCAAGGTATAGGCGGGCAGGGAGGTGGTTTCTGGAGGTATTTTATAGCGCCAGATATGACTTTAGGGGCCGATGTCGGCGTGACTCAAATACAAGGAGCCACGGCAATTAATCAGAATACCAATACCTCTCTGGTGGGTTCGGCAAGGCTTTTAGATATTACCGCAGTTTATGAATACCTTTATCAAGAGTTTCTATTTTTTGGAGCTATTCAATATTCCCTTGGAATGAGCCTAGCCGACTTTCCCAAGGAGGATCCTTATAGTGTCTCCGATATTGGCGGGCTGTGGATTAAAGGTGGGGCTGGGTACTCCATCAACCTTAATGAGGTCGTCAGTCTTGTAGGCAAGGGTTTCATTGGCTACGCGTTTAACCGCAACTATATTGGATTTACGACCTTTGGCCTTTCTGCTTACCTTGAATTTAAAGGGTAATAAGAAAACTGGAGTGTTTAGTTTATAGTAACCCTCAAATGTGCTCTAACTGTATCCACTTAGCCTTCATTTTAGTGTCAGCCCAGTCTACATATTAACCCATTGAAAATATTGATTATTATAGGTGCTTACTAGGGGCTGTCAGATAGCTTACATCTGTCGCTGTAATTTCGTAAAGCCATAGCCTTAAAAGACTCTGGCACTACCTCTGCATTATCTAAGAGTGAGAGATAAACCGACATTAAAGAAACGGCAGGGAAATACAACAAAGGAAACCATAAAAATATTCATCATGAACACAACTAGATTTAACAACTTGAATTTACAAAAATTAAAGCAAACAACTTAGAACAACAAAAATATCCTAAGCCGAATTTAAGAGGGGTTCTTCCTAAAAAGAAGAAACCCCTTCTTTCTTTTTAGAGGTAAAAGATTTTTCAAAAAAATTCACCATCCATCTGGCCTGTTCGAGAATATTTTTGAGTTTTATATTCCCGTGACCTTCATCGGAAAATATTTTTATTTCAACTGGAATATCCCTCTTTTTAAGTTCTGCTACCATTTGTTCTGTTTCAGATACCGGTACCCTAGGGTCATTGGCTCCATGGAAAATAAGAAGCGGTGTTTTTATTTTATCGATATTAGTAATTGGTGAGATAGATTTTAAAAAGGTTTCATCTGTAAGTGGCCCATACTCTATCTCCCGTAAGGCCCTACGATAAGGTTTTGTGTTTTGCAAAAAAGTAATAAAATTAGTAATACCTACATTTTCGGATGCCGCAGTAAATAGATCGGGACTATTTTCAATCATGGAAAGAACCATGAATCCTCCGTAACTTCCGCCGAATAAACCTAATTGATCTTTTTGCGCATAGCGTTCTTTGAGTAACCACTGAGTTCCATCAAGGGCATCTCTCACGCTATCCATTCGTAGTTTATAATTATCTAAGAGAGAGTAATCCCTTCCATAGCCTGTACTTCCTCTTACATTGGGTGCAAAGACTCCGTAGCCTCTTTCAAGAAAATATTGAAAAATTTTACTAAAGCTTGGCCGAAACTGACTCTCTGGGCCTCCGTGAATGTAGACTAGAAAAGGGATGGGCTTGCGTGGTGTAGTCGGTTCTTTAGAAGTTGGATAATAAATAAACGCTGGAATCTGTTTTCCATCTGTTGAAGGGTAATGAACTAGTTCCTCTCGTGTTAAACAATTAGGATTTAAAAGTTCTAAAGCCGATTCAGTCCACTGAGTGACTACATTGTTTTTCCATGAAAAAACATGGGAAGGATAGAGTGAATTAGAAAAAGCAAAAAACAATGAGGAGTCCGATTTACTAGATGAAAAGCTTAGTCCCTTGATGACCGATCGGCTAAGCTCTGGAAGAGCCAGTACACTTTTTCTTTGCCCACTATCATCGATAATAACGCCTTCTAGTAAAGAATAACCCTCATGATTTTTAGTAATTAAAAATCGGTGTCGATTGAGATCTAAAATTAGATCCTCAACTTCATCGGTTCCTGAAGTGAATAGTTTTTGTGTGTTGAGGTCGGAAATCGAACTGAAAAAAACTTGGGATTTTGTATTTCCCTTATCAGAGATAAAAAAAAGTCCTTTTGAATCATTGCTAAAATGTCCCTGTTTAGCGGCGACCTGTCCTTCATGTGCCGTTGCATTTACTAATTGTTTAGTTTTTAAATTAAAAAGCAGCACATCACTATCGGTGACAGATCTAAATCTTGTGATTGTCGCCCATTTTCCATTGGGAGAGACATCGGTAACAACGTGACTTCCCTCAAGGGCAATCAAAAGCTCTGAGGTGTTAGACTTTAGGTCCCATCGGTAAAGATCCATGTCTAATTTGTTCCTCTGGTTACTAGTATAAAGAAACCAATCGGAATTGGGTCCCCAGATATTACTTTCAATTCTTTTGGTTCTATCGACAATAAGTGGTCGGATATGCCCCCTCTCTAAAAGATAAAGATCATACTGTTCATCACCCCCCTCCTGAGAAGTTAACAGTGCCATTTCTCCATTAGGACTCAGCTGATATGAGGAGATGCCCTCTGTAAAAAAACTTATTTGCGTTGGCCATGATTTTGGAGTGGAGAGGAAAAATATTTGAGGGACATCTCTTAAATCGGAAATAAAGTACACGCCATTTTTGGTGGCGCTGGGAGTGTGTTGACTGGGAATTTGAATTAAAGTCTCGATACTGTGAGCTATATTGCAATCGGTAGCTGTAGAATTAAATTTATCTTTTTTTGGAGGTTTATTTTTATTTAGGATGGAAGAACTGTTATCGGAGTTGTTGATAAGCAAATCATTAGGTGTCGTCACATGGGGGGATTGACGCGGTGACGCCGTGGGAACCTGCTGTAATTCAGAATTCGGAGGGTTTTTTAAGAGAAGTAGTTTTTTACGATGTTTAACCGGTTCAGACGTGGCCATTGTCACATGAAATATCATGAGCATCATTAAAGATAAGAAATTAAAAAAAATGCATACCCTTGGTTTTTCAAATGAATGATTGCGCATCTTGAAAGAGTAACAAAAGTTTTCTATAAAGTAATCTGGTTACTCAAGGGTGATAGTAGTGATAAGAGGATAAATTATGGATAAAGATCTTTATGAAGTCTTAGAAATCAAAAAAAGCGCCAATGAAACTGAAATTAGAAAAGCTTTTTTGAGATTTGCAAAGAAGTATCATCCTGACGTCAATCCTAACGACAAGGTTTCGGAACATAAATTCAAAGAAATAAATTTAGCTTATGAAGTTTTAAAGGATCCTAAAAAACGTCAGCATTATGATCAAATGAGAGCTGTAGGTGCTAATCCTTTTGCTCAGCGGCCACCTGGTGGCCAGCCCTGGGGTGGCACTTCTGGAATGGGGCCAGATTCTTTTTCAGACTTTGGCCTTGGGGATCTTTTTGACGAGATTTTTAGTTCGGGAGGAATGGGATCACGAAGTTCAGGACGTAGAGGTGCAGGTCAGGGGCCATTCGGTCGTGGGTTCCCACAAAAAGGAGGAGATCGCCTAGCCAAGTTAGAGGTCTCTTTATTAGAGGCTTCACAAGGTGGTGATAAAAATATTGAGTTTGAAGATGGAAAAAAGTTAACCATAAAAATTCCTGAAGGAGTGGATACTGGAATAAAAATAAAACTTTCAGGTCAAGGAGAACGTGGCATTCAGGGTGGACCCAATGGGGATCTCATTTTAACTATCGAAGTTTTAGCTCATGCTTTTTTTATTCGAGAAAATAATGATATTATTTTAAAGTTGCCGTGCACCTTTTCAGAGGTCGTATTAGGTCAAGAAATTGAAGTCCCTACATTAACAGGCAAGGTTCATTTGAAGATTCCCAAGGGTATTTCTAGTGGCCAGAGATTAAAACTTGCGGGTAAAGGCATTCGGTCCCCTAAGACTGGACAAAAAGGGGACCAATTTGTCGAGATTCTAATTAAAATTCCAAAGGAGATACCGCCTTCATATATAGAGGCGGCAGAAAAAATAGGAACAGAATCTTTTAATCCACGAGCGAATATTTTTTAGCTTATGAGGGTATCGCCTTGAATATTGTCTGTCTGCATTATTTCTTATTTATTTTAGGCGCTTTAAATTTATAATTCTTTAAGTATTCCTTTGTTAATATTGCGATATACTATTTTTATGTAAATTTAATAAAAGGGGATCTAATGAAAAAATTAATGAAACTTTTCATTTTCACAGGGCTGTTGGCCAGTATCGTTTCAATAACAGGCTGTTCTTATGGACAGGTGGTTACCGTCGGTAAAGATTATGTGGTGGTATTACGACAGGATGGCTTTCTACTTGGTGCTTTAAGAAAAGCTTATGTCTGTAAGGCTACCTCTAATGGTCTTAGCAATTGTAAAGATTCTGAAAACCCCTAATTAAGGAGATTTCCCGATGACTAAATATATTAAATTAATAACGACCGTTATTTTTTTAGCCGCCATCATAACTCTTCAGGGATGTGCTTATGGAAGTATCACGGCGATAAATAATAATCAGGTTGTAATCATGCGACAGGATGGATTTTTATTGGGTGCTTTGCGAAAAGCATTTGTGTGTAAAGCCAATACTAATGGACTAACACAATGCGCCTCACTAGAAAATCCTTAGAAAATCGTTAAGCTTTTCTTTTTCCCTCGTTATCGTGTAATACAACGTAACGAGGGATTTTTTTTATGAAAATAAAGTTATCTGTTTTGATTCTTTTTTGCTCTTTAATATCTCTTCCTGCAGCCTATTCTTCTGAAAACTTTCTAAATATTAGTGATATCGGCCCGTCTGTTACGGCCTTAGACATGGACTTAGATTTGGGAATCTCCATAAAAACTGAAGAGACACCTCTTTTTATCCGAGCCAGAATAGGAAAGTTTTGGATGAAGGGTTCTAATGTTTTAGCCTTAGGGGCCGACTTTGGTTCCTTTGGTAATTATGGGTTGGGTGGTGGCATCGAAGGGGAGTGGCTTAACATTTCAACCGGATTGTGGTTTCAAGGAAAATTACTATCTAGTAAAAAAGAGAATTTAATAACTGGATTAGGATTGGGCTGGAGTCTTTTGGGAATGGAAGCACTGATCGCTCCATTAAAGGGGAACAATGTAACGATACTTGCCAAGGTTCGCCTTCCTATTGGCCTTTTAAGTCAGTAGTCGGAAGTCCTTTTAAGATCCCTTCAATCGTTTTGGGTGCGCAGCCTTCAAACCTATTATTGACTAAGATATAGGAATCGATATTTCGGGTTTGTGCTAGTAAAAGCAGTTTCACTACAGAATCCCTAATAGGAGTCAGCTCCTGATGAAGTTTGTCGTAGGGGGCAAAACTATCTACAGCCTCTTGATAGAGAATTCCTGGTTTTAATAACAAACGACCGATAAAAAAAGGAAGAGAGTAGTTTTGTGCTTTATCAAACTGCTCTCCAATAACAGGCATGCGACTCCAGCTATTAAACACATGCCCCACTTGATGGTTTACTAAACATTCAAAATAGGCCGGTTGCAGCCAATTGGAATTTCTAATTTCAATAGCAAATTTAAAACCGGTATTTTTAGTGATCTCTTTTAAGAAGTTATTAAGTCGCTCAACAAACTCAGAGCCCCTACTAAGGGTGCCCTGATGAAATTGTGAAAACTCAAACATGATAGGTCCAATACGATCTTTATAAGGGAGGAGTGGCAGTAGGAACTTTTCCTGAAAAAGCTCCGCATTTAAAAAGGTATCATTTAATTTGCCGGCCTCTTTGGCGTATCTCGGCAAAGCAGGATATTTGAAAATAGTCACCTTTTCAGTCGCTTTTAAAAGAAAACGAAAGTGCTCTGGTGTCTGTTCAGTATAAGTAGAAAAGCTTTTAGCTGTGGGCCAGGAATAATAGGTATGGTCAACCCCTACACAAGGGTAATGGTCTGCATATTCCTTGAGGCAGGAATCTTTAAACTCTTTCTCAGTGGTATAGGGCTTTTGATAGATCATTCCCTTCCATCCAGGGTATTTCCAGCTAGAGGTTCCAAAATAGCAGCGATTTTTTAAAAGGATTTGTAATCGAGGGTCCATAGCGGACTATTCTGACAGCTATTTAATTTTTGCCAAAGAGGAAGATAAAAATGGGTTTTCGCCATCTTTAACTAAAGCGGGTAGAGTTCCAGCAACGGTATTATTTAAAAATCCCTGGTGACTGCGGAAGAACCTCTCATAAAGAACTGCAAGGGCCTCCCCCTCTTCATAAACAATAGATTTTCCCTCAACCTGTTCGATGGCCAAAAACCGAGGAACTATCTCATGAGTATATTTTTTTGTATTAGGAAAGAGTTCTTTAAATAGTTTAGATTCAAAAATGAGTTCATTAGGATCTTCAATGGCTAAAGAATGCAAACTTAGATGAGTGTTTGGAAATTTCTTAAAGTAACTTTCAAAAAGAGAAACATATTCTTTTGAACTAAGGCACCAACTGGGTGCAATAATAAAGAAATTAAAATTCGTTAGCTCTTCAGGGTCTAAAAAAGATTTCAAAAATCTAAGTTGAGTGACATTAGCCTGTAGCTCAGGAGATTTTCCTTTTAGACTTTCTTGTAATAAAATTTTATCGGCTAGACTTAAATGGTCCATTGCATTTCGAGAAACAGGTATTTTGTGACTTATAAGATGTTGTGAGATTTTAACTTTTTTACCAAGTTGAACACTCGTAGATAAAAAAAGAGATTTATTTTTCCATGTTTCTCTAATGGGTTCCCATACTTGTTCTACCTTCCGCATATTATCTGGAAGGACTATCTCTGATAAAGCACCTAACTTATCGGGAATTACAGGAAACACATCGTCAATTTGTGCCCCTTCTTTAAAGTGAACATTGAAAGGTAGATAGTAAAAAGAATACATTTCACGTAGTTTATTAATGTTTTTCTGACTTGGCTCTTCCCCTAGTATAATACCGGAGACCGATATCGAAAAACTAAGAGCTAAAAGTAAATTTGGTATCATTTTTTTCATATCTTCTTCTTGGATACTTTAAGAATACTGCAAAGGCTATGCCTCGGGTAAGGGCTTGAAACTATATTGATAAGTCTTGAGGCTAGACTTTAAAATTGTAGTATTTTTAGACGGCTAGTGAGAACTTATACAGGGATACTCTCTTTCGTTATAAGGGGAGGTAGGATTTTAATAGTTTAAAGGGGCCGTGAGGCCGCAGTAAGAAAAAAGTGAGTTAAAGTGATTCCTCAGAGTATAGAAACAAAAATAGTGCGAATGGAAGAGGGGGTGCTCTTAAATAGGAGTGACCGCGTAGCTTTGGAAGAGCCATTAGAAATTAGGCTCGATTTTCTTGAGGAGAACGGTCGTCGACAAAAAAGTATTTCTATTACGATGCGCACTCCAGGAAATGATGAGGAGTTGGCTGCAGGATTTCTTTTTACGGAGGGTATTTTACGATCTCCAGATGATATCTTGGAGATCTCCGGTTGTGGACCCTCCACGGGGGCTCATCATGGAAAAAATATTGTGAAGGTAAAACTTGCTGATTCGGCAAAGGTGGAATGGCCTAAATTGGAAAGGCACTTTTATTCCACTTCAAGTTGTGGCGTTTGCGGAAAGGCTTCACTCGAGGCTTTGGAGGTTCAAGGGGTACAGCCTATTCCCCAACAGGGCTTTGAGATTTTTAGCCAAACAATTTCTACTCTTGCTCAAAAATTAAGATCTCATCAGTCTGTATTTGATCAAACTGGAGGGCTACACGCGGCAGGAATATTTACGGCTAAGGGAGACCTAATTGCCCTCCGTGAGGATGTAGGCCGTCATAATGCTGTAGATAAATTACTGGGGGCTCAATTTCTTGATGGAAAGACTCCATTATTCAGTAACCTTCTTTTTTTAAGTGGTAGAGCCAGTTTTGAGTTGGTACAAAAGGCTTTAGTGGCAGGGATTCCTATGATTGTAGCCGTAGGAGCCCCTTCGAGCTTAGCTGTAGAGCTTGCCAAAAGATTTAATCTTACTCTACTTGGCTTTGTGCGAGAGGGACGCTTTAATTGTTATCATGGAGAATGGCGACTGACAGGAGGCGAAGGTTGAAACTACGAATTAGAGGAAACTCATTACGATTAAGGTTGCAGCAGCAGGAGGTACAACTTCTT
The DNA here is from genome assembly GCA_009692515.1 of Bdellovibrionales bacterium. GTDB lineage: Bacteria > Bdellovibrionota > FAC87 > UBA2466 > UBA2466 > UBA2466. Next base: position 25,216 of record SHZA01000008.1, on the reverse strand, counting down.
GAACAGGAGGGCATCGTAGTGGAGGAAACCTGTTTTGGAGAGCAGTCTTTTAGTTACTCCCTAGTGTCGGATAAAATAGGAACCGCCATTCGTGCTGAGCTTGAATCTCAAAGTATTCGTATCTTTGTTCCTACTGAAAAAATAAAAGAGTGGGCTAATTCTGACGATATTAGTATTCTTGGGGATCAGCAAACCCCTAGAACAACCTTGAAAATTTTGATTGAAAAAGATTTTGCCTGCATTAAACCTCGCACTTCAGCGCAGTGGGAGGATGACTCTGATGCCTTTCCAAATCCCAACCCTTCGTGTGGAGGATAAAAATGAGCGAGGGTAGAAAATCAGAATTTTTAAGTCCTGAAGTTCTTGAGGAAAATATTCGTATAGGAAAACCAGCAGAGGCGGCAGGGGGTCTTTCGGCAGTTACTGAAGCTTTGAGGATGTCGGTAGCACAAATGGGAGTGGGAAGAGCGGTCACCTCCCTACTCGCCGTTAATCAAAAAAAAGGCTTTGATTGTCCAGGCTGTGCTTGGCCTGATCCAGACGATAGACGATCCTTAGTAGAGTTTTGCGAAAACGGCGCTAAGGCGGTGGCAGAGGAGGCCACTCGGCGGCGAGTGTCACCAGAGGTTTTTGCTTTAAGATCGGTTGAAGAGTTGTCTCGTGAAAGTGATTACTGGTTAAGTCAACAAGGCCGACTAACTCACCCGATGTATTTGCCAAGAGGGGAATCTCATTATCTTCCTATTTCATGGGAAGATGCTTTTTTGAAAATTGCAACGGAACTAAAGGCTTTAGAATCACCCAATGAAGCTGCTTTCTACACCTCAGGAAGAACGAGTAATGAAGCTGCATTTTTATATCAACTTTTTGTGCGTTTATTCGGAACCAATAACCTTCCCGATTGTTCTAATATGTGTCATGAGTCCAGTGGATTAGGACTGACAAAGACTATTGGCTCTGGAAAGGGAACTGTTTCACTTGAAGATTTCGATCATGCCGACTGTATCGTCGTCATAGGTCAAAATCCTGGAACAAATCACCCTAGAATGTTGACTACATTACAGGCGGCTGCGCGACGTGGTTGTCGGATTATTAGTATTAATCCTTTGGCTGAGACCGGACTGAAAAAGTTTCGGCACCCTCAGGAACTGTCTGGGATCTTTGGCAAGGGCACTTCATTAGCAACCCATTTTTTACCGGTTAAAATAAATGGGGATGTAGCTCTTCTTAAAGGAATTCAGAAGGCGATTTTAGAAACCTCAGAAACCTTAATTGATGTTAATTTTATTAAAAATGATACCGAGGGTTTCGAATCTTATCGTACCGATTTATTAGCTGAGAGTTGGAAAAATATCGTTGATGGCTCAGGGATTTCAGAAAAGCAGATTAGGGAGGTGGCAGAGGTCATTGCAAATTCAAAAGCGATGATTTGTTGTTGGGCGATGGGATTAACACAGCATCAAAATGCAGTGGCCAACATTCAAGAAATTGTTAATTTACTTTTGCTCGGAGGTCATTTTGGTAGGCCGGGTGCTGGGGCCTGTCCTGTAAGAGGCCATAGTAATGTGCAGGGTGATCGCACCATGGGAATTTGGGAACGACCCACGCCAGAATTTTTAAATAGTTTAGGAAAGGAATTTTTGTTTACGCCGCCCGCAGCCCATGGCTATGACACGATTGAATCTATCGAAGCTATGCATCAGGGAAAGGTAAAGGTTTTTATCGGTCTAGGGGGGAATTTTCTTTCTGCAACTCCTGATACTGCCTATACCGCGAAGGCTTTAAATCGCTGTCGTATGACAGTACAGGTTTCAACTAAATTAAATAGATCCCATTTAATTACTGGCGAACATGCTCTTATTTTACCCTGTTTGGGACGGACTGAAATAGATCTACAAGAGAACACACCTCAATTTGTTAGTGTGGAAAACTCGATGGGCATCGTTCACTCATCGCAAGGGCATTTGACTCCTGCTTCTAAAGAGTTGAAAAGTGAGCCGGCTATTATTGCGGGCCTTGCCAAGGCCACATTAGGTGTGAATTGGGAAGGCTACATCGCGAACTATGATGAAATTAGAGAGCGAATCTCCAGAGTCATTCCAGGTTTTGAAAATTTCAATCAAAAAATTCGTAAACCAGGTGGGTTTGTATTACCTCATGCAGTTCGAGATCGGAAAGAATTTATTACTCCGAGTAAGAAGGCGATATTCACCGTGCATTCGATTCCTCATTTAGAGGTGTTAGCTGGACAATTTATCATGGCGACGATTCGCTCTCATGATCAATACAATACGACAATTTATGGAATGGAGGATCGTTATCGTGGCATTCATCAGGGGCGACGAGTCGTCCTAATGAATATTGAGGATATGAAGGAACAGAATTTATCGGAGGGGGATCCTGTCGATCTAATTAGCCATTACCGAGGAGTGAAACGAAGGGCCAAAAATTTTCGTATAGTGACTTATGAGATTCCTCGAGGCTGTGTGGCCTCCTACTTTCCAGAAACAAATGTGCTAATTCCAATTGATAGTTTCGCTGAAGGAAGTCAAACCCCCACCTCTAAATCTGTAATTATTTCTTTGGAAAAGGTGAGTTTTGTTACCTGATATTTATGGATTGATTCTAACGGGAGGCGAAAGTTCACGAATGGGCCGAGATAAGGCCTCTATTAGTTATGGCAAGTCTCCCCAATGGCAGAGTCTTCATCAACTACTGCTTCCCTTTTGCAAAAAGGTCTATTGGTCCTGCACCGAGAAACAAAAAAATGACTGGGGTATTGGCCCATTGGGATTAGTGGATGAGGTTTCAGGTCATGGCCCTGCAGGTGGCTTACATAGAGCCTTTACCCTTCTTTCCGATGTCGCTTGGCTCGTAATGGGATGTGATTATCCCCTGTTAAAAACTGGAGACATTCGATGTTTAGTTACGGCCCGCGAAGAGGGTTTTTCCGCCGTTAGTTTTTTTAACGAACATAAACAGGAAATTGAACCGATGATCACCCTATGGGAACCCGAATCACAGCAACAGTTTCTTAAGGCCTTTTCTCTAGGGGAGGATAGCCCTCGGCGAATACTTAAAATCACTAAAATTAAAACTCTGATTCCTAGTAGCCCTGAAATATTGACCAATCGTAATCAAGAATAAATAGTTTTATAAATAGCGGATTACTATAAAGGTAGTTTAATTTGAGTATGAAATGAAGCAAACTGAGTCATAAGGCGATTAACGGGAATCAGTAGGCTTTCAGCAAATTCAATATCATCCCAATGAGTCAGCCGGAGGTGATCAGCTACATTAATTAGATTTCTTTGTTTGGGATGTAGGAGAAATCCATCTGTGAAATTAGCCTTGGGAGCACAAGATTGGCATAATATTCCCCCAGAGCTCATATCAAATATTCCTTCAATATCCTCCTCCGATTCACATTTTGAACAGGTATCTACTTTGGGTTTAAAGCCTATCAAAGAGAGAAATTTTAATTTGAAAATACAATTTAATAGTTCCAGTTTTTCAGGTTTAGTTTCTTTTTCAATTAAAGCGAGTGATTGTCCTAATAGACTATAAATAGAGGGCATGGGTGTGGCCGTATTAGCTAATTTTTTTACCCACTGAGTGATTCTTCCTGCAATTAAAACCTTGTCTAAATCTTCTCGTAATTTTGGAAAGGAATTCAAAACAGTAAGTTCATTTAGATAGGGTCGCTCTTTGGGATCTCCTTTTAAAAAAATTTCATCATGACAAAAGAGATCTAATCCACCCACATAACGTCGTTTGCTTTTTCTTGCAGATTTAGCAAGAGTGGTAATCATTCCCCAATCTTTAGTGAAAAATTGAATGTATCGATCAGCTTCGCCGAAATTTTCAACTGAAATTACGATGCCCTTTGAAGAGTAGTTCATAAACAGGGAGTGGGGGAACCGAGATTGCCAAAAGCCTCTTTTGATAGTGTGGAAGTGCCGTTACGTTTTGATTTCAAGTAACAAATAGCCCCTAAACAGTTAAATAGAATGGTGTACACCTGTAAAAGGGTGCAAAGTGTCGCTCCTAATTGAGGATTAGGTGCCCCCATCCATTTGAAAAGAGTGAAAAATGCAACCTGCCCTGTGCCAAGTCCGCCAGGCAAAAGTGGAATTGCAGAGGCGGTAAGTGCAAGTGGAATGATAAAAAAGTATTGGCCATAAGTTAAGTTGATGTTCAATAAATTTCCTAGATAAATATTAAAAAGAATGGTTCCTAAAACAGAAAAAATGGATAATGAAATTGATCCTGCAACCGTGGGGAATTGATCCTTAAAGGTCATAACCGAGTCTGTAATCTCTCCAATTCGTCTTTTTTTATGTAGAAGTAGTAGCCCTTTATTAACAATAGAAAAACCCCAGAATGAGGGCCAGAAGAAAAAAAGACTAAAAAGCAAACAGCTTGAACTAAAAAGCCACACTACAACTGCTGTCATTTGTAATTGTGAATTTCCTTTTAGCCACTGTGTAAAAAATAAAAGAGTGACTGCCGAATAGCATACGATAACTCCAAGCCCCAACACTCTATCTATCAAAACTGAAAAAACAGCTCTGGTTCTTTTTTCAGGCTCTCTGCCTGCGATATACCAAGCCTTAATTAAATCTCCTCCTACGGAACCCGGCATAAAAGTATTAAAAAAGTTTCCAATGAGTGTAAGAGAAATAATGGAAGGAAAGGACTGTGAGAGTTTTTGAATTCGAATAATTAAAAACCATCGCAGGCAACAACAAAGGATCGAAAAGCTTAGAAAAGAAAATGCGACGAGTAGGTGAATGGGATTATAAAGAATAAGTTTTAAGGAGGCAAAATCTACCATTTTTGAATTGAAAACATAGAATAGAAGAATAAAACCCAGCAAAGTTTTTAAAATAGTTTTGATGTGAGGTATTGCTTTTCCCATCGGTAAGACCCTCTGCGTTAATAAGCTGGTGACATTGACTTAAAGTTGAAACTTAGTTTAAAGTTATAAGTAGCTTCACTCAATAAAAAAGTCATGTATTTAAGAGGAAATTTTTTCTCGATACGAAATAGAGGCGTCTATGAAATTGTGTGTTTTAGGAACAGGATATGTGGGTTTAGTTGCTGGCGCGTGTTTTTCCGATTCGGGCAACCATGTCGTCTGTGTCGATCTAGATAAAGAGAAGGTAAAAAAGATTCAAAAGGGTGAAATTCCCATTTTTGAGCCTGGATTAGATGAATTGGTCATTAGAAATGTTAAAGCTAATCGCTTAGAGTTTACGACCGATGCGAGTTTGGCCATTGCTGATTCTCAAGTTGTATTTATTGCTGTAGGGACTCCCTCTGGGAAAGATGGCTCTTTAGATTTAAAGTTTGTATTTAAGGCCGTAGAAACGGTAAAGGAATTTGCAAAAAAAGATCTGTTATTAGTTTTGAAAAGTACAGTTCCCGTGGGAACTGCGGCTAAAGCCAGAGAAATTTTAATGGGAAGTAAAGTAAACATTGAGGTGGTTTCTAACCCAGAGTTTCTGAAAGAGGGAACCGCTATCAATGATTTTCTTCGTCCTGATAGGGTGGTTATTGGATGCCAAACTGAAAAGGCTAAACGGATCATGTCGGATCTTTATGCCCCTTATGTTCGTTCGGGAAACCCACTATATTTCATGGATAATAGTTCTGCTGAAATGGCAAAATATGCGGCGAATGCTTTTTTAGCCATGAAGATCTCCTTTATTAATGAATTGGCCGTTCTTTCGGAAAAAGTTGGAGCCGACATTCAGGATGTAAGAAAAGCTTTAGTCAGTGATAGTAGAATTGGAAATAAATTTTTATACGCAGGGTGTGGTTACGGAGGAAGTTGTTTTCCCAAAGATGTTCAGGGTCTCATTCATGTAGGAAATCAATTCGGAATGAATTTAGAAATGTTTCGAGCTGTTCATGATGTGAATGAAAAGCAAAAAAAGGTACTCTTTGAAAAAATTAACAAGCATTTTAAAGGGGATCTTAAAGATAAAACTGTAGCTATTTGGGGCCTCTCTTTTAAACCGATGACAGATGACATGCGTGAAGCTCCTTCAGTCACATTAATTAATGCTTTGCTCGATTCTAAATGTAAGGTGAGGGCCTACGATCCTGTAGCGGCTCATGAAGCAAAAAAGTTATTCGAGAATCGGATTGAAATTTGTGAAAATGCTTATGAGGCTGTTCGTAATGCTGATGTTTTAGCCATTATGACCGAGTGGAATGAGTTTAGATCTCCCGATTTTGAATTCTTAAAAACAAACTTAAAAGCCTTGGCAATTTTTGATGGAAGAAATCTCTTTAACCCAAAAAGTGTAGAGGCCTCTGGATTAAGTTATTATTGCATTGGTCGACCTGATCCCATGGTGTAAAAGTATGACAAGTGAAAAACTTCCTAAAGGACGTTATTTAGTGACGGGTGGAGCCGGTTTTGTGGGCTCTCATTTAAGTCAAAGATTATTAGAATTAGGCTGTGAAGTCGTGGTGATGGATAATTTCATCACCGGGCGCAAATCGAATATTCAAAATCTACTAGGCAATTCCAAATTTAGTTTAGTGGAAAAAGATATTATTGAGCCCTTAGCAATCTCTGGTGGGTTGGCCGGTATTTTTCACATGGCGAGTCCCGCGAGTCCTGTTGATTATATGAAGTTTCCAATTGAAACCTTACGGGTGGGTTCTATAGGAAGTGATAATATTTTAAATTTAGCGCATCAAAAAAAATGCCCTGTCTTAGTTGCGTCGACGTCTGAAATTTATGGAGACCCGCTAGAACATCCCCAAAAAGAAAGTTATTGGGGAAATGTTCATACGATTGGTCCTAGGGGTTGTTATGACGAATCGAAGCGGTACTTAGAGGCTATTACGATGGCCTATCATCGTGTTCATAATGTTTCTACTCGTATCATCAGAATTTTTAATACCTACGGGCCTAAAATGAGAACCGATGATGGTCGAGTGGTTCCCAATTTTTGCATGCAGGCTTTGGCCAATCAGGACATTACGGTTTATGGAGAGGGTAAACAGACCCGTAGTTTTTGTTATGTCGATGATTTAGTCGAAGGCATTTTAAGAGTGATTCAGTGTGATCACATAGAGCCTATCAATTTAGGTAATCCTGTTGAGACTACTATTTATGAATTTGCGGAAAGAATTATTACAATGGCAAAGAGCCATTCCAAAATTATTCATCAGCCTTTACCCCAAGATGATCCTAAAACTCGGTGTCCCGATATTTCAAAGGCAAGAAAATTGCTCGATTGGAATCCTACAGTTGATTTAGAAACCGGACTTAGATGTGCTTTTGATTATTTTAAATCGATAAGATAATTGAACCTGTGTCTTTATGATATCTAGTGTAATGACGCGCTGATAGGCTTGTTCGTTTATAATGCACTATTTAATATTCTATTTAGCCCATCTCTCTTTTGCAGTTTAATTAAAAAGATTAGTTTGAAATATCTGTTCAAGCTATAATTAAACATCTTCTTTTTACAGCCGAATAAAACAATTTTTAAAACAGCTTTAACCCACAAGTAAGGTTAAAAAAATGGACAAACGCAAATCGAAAGATAAAAGCGACAAGGGCATTATTGATTTAGACCATTATCGCAAAGAGAAAACTGAAGAGCGTCGTCGTGAATATGAACGTGTTCTTTTTAATCGTATTTTAGGGGTCTATAGCTTTGCCGAAAAAACGGGTCTTCATCACGTGGAGATCTTAGATATGAGTTATTCCGGTCTAAGATTTCGAGAGGACAATCCAGAGATGCCTCTAAGATCTGGACAAAAAATAGCCTTAAGATTTTATTTCACTCCAAGCTCTTTTTTAAGAGTGGTAGTCGACGTTAAAAGGGTCACTCCCTTTGAAGCGGAACAACGTCAGGGGTTGGAGTATGGTTGTGAAATCGACACCTCAACAAAATCATCGGAAGTCTTAAAAGAATTGGTAGATTTTATGTATAAATATGCAGAAACTGCATGTCATGACGATAATCCACCGATGATTTGGTTCTAAGGCTAGTCTAATGAGGTAAGTTAGTCCAAGTTGGAGCGGCTAGTTCTACGTCTTTACAATAAGGGTAGAGAAACATCACCAATCGATTAAGTTCCTTCATTGTCAATCCACCCTCAGGCAGCAGTACCTCTACATTACAGTCTGTTCTAATAGGTAAAGAAATTCTTCGTGCCTCTGGTTGAGGAACCACAGGTTGCAAAGCCAAAGGGGCTACCACGATAGTCACTGGGGGTTCTACTACCTTCGTTTCCTGTTTTTTGGGAGTGCCAGCTACTTTCTTAGATCTTCTTTGTACCTGAGTTGCTGCCTTTTTTTCATTCAGCTTTCGTTCCCATGCAAAAGGGTCATTACTCCAGAATTTATAATCCTCTAAAGAACTTTTAACACGGGATTTATAAACTTTAAGTGTGGCTTCATTGACAGATTTACTCTTGTTTCTAAAACGACTGATCAGAAGATCTAGATTCCCCAAAATATAATCTAAATTATCCTCCTCCTCATTCACAACAGAAAATAAATTATTACAAGCGGTCAAACGACAATGAATAGCGTGCTCATCTAAGATTGATTTCTTTCCTACGAACTCTAGAAACTTTAAAACCTCTTCAGTATCTCGGATCAGGGATAATTGATTGCCTCCCTGAATAACTTTCATTCCGACCTTTTCCATTCTACCTTTCTAAAAAAACCTACAAAAGTCTAATCAAAATATAATAAATATAGTTAAGTTGTTGAAAAGACTCTAACTAATTCTTTTTAAAGAAACAAGGATTTGAATTAATATTTTGTGAGATCTGTAAAGGCTTACGGATCGGTTTTCTTAGAGGAAGTTGAACTATGTCAAGAGTTCTTCTACGAATTCTTGGAACCCTTCCCCGCCTTCATTTTGAGTTATATACTTAGGGTGGTGTTTTAATTTGTCCCAAAACAACCTAATATTTGCGACCCCTAAACTATGTGGAAAAAATTGAAACAAAGGTTCGTCATTAGGGGAGTCCCCAGAGTAGAGAATATTTTCTTTGGTAAGTCCACGTTGTTTACCTTCGGTTTGTAATAGGTATTCACAAGCGGTTACCTTGGTGTGTTCTCCATACCAATAGTTAATATGTATCGACGATAGTTTCGCTGTAATCCCGGGAACCGTACTTAAAAAACGAAGTACCATTTCAATCTCCTTAGCAGAAAGAGGCGGTGGCTCTTCTATAAAATCGATAGCGTAGTCATATAAACGATAGGGCTGATCGGTGGCCAATTTTAAATGAGGGATCTCCTTTTGAAGCGAAATAAAAAGGTCTTGAAGAATTTTTTTCTCTTCAATTAAGTTTTTATCGCTAGCAAGGCGTATGGTTTTGATCTTATTTCCCTCTTTAATCATCACTCCAGCACCATTTTCAAAAACCATGGCGTCTATAGGTAGGATTCTTATCAGACAATCTGCCCATCCTGCAGGCCTTCCGGAAACCAGAACCAACCAAAACCCTTTTTGTTTTAATTTTTCTAAGGTTTGCAGTGTCTTAGAATTAAAGATTGAGTCATGAGTGAGTGTGTCGTCAAAATCACTGAAAATCGCTCTCACCTGCTCTTTAACCTGTGCTGGAAAGATCAAATCGAAAGCCCTTTATTAGATATAGACACAGAATTTTTTGGAGAATCGATAGTAGGGGTTGGTTCTGCGATTCCCACCATGATCTGTTCAATCACCTGAGAGATAAAATCCTCTTGGCTAAAAGCAAATAATTGGCCTCGCCCCGATCCATCAAAAAGCTTATGACAACCCAATAACATTCCCCATAAAAGAAACACAACTTTTAAGGCTTCATCTTCATTATTGGCTCGAAACTGTGGAGACGCTACAATAAATGTTTTGAGTTGGTCTAAACTTCCTAGCGTTACACTCATTAAGCTAGTGAGGGTAGACCCTTGAATCTGAACCTCTTTTAAACCCTTGTAAGAATAAAGTAACATGTCGAAATATTCACCATAAGGGGAATAAAAATTGAAAAAGGCCTTTGCAGTCTGACCGAGAACCTCTTTAGCGGGAGCCTTTTTCTCTAGCCCATTTTTTAAAACCTCAGTTAGATCCTTATCAAATTGCTCAGCCCCTTTTAAAGCAAGTGAAGCAAACATGTCCTCTTTGGATTCAAAGTACCGATAAATAAGACCTACAGAAATTTCAGCCTCCTTCGCGACATGCTGAAGCGTAGTATTTAAAAATCCCTTCGATTCAAAAACTCGTCGAGCGGCCTCCAAAATATCCTGTGCTCGTTGAAGTTTTTCTCTTTCTTTTCGCTCTTTTACACCCATGATTTCCAATCCTTGTTTTTGGACTCGCGCCCACTTTATGAATATGTTAAAGCTCGGGTCGCAAGAGACTAGTCCTTGGCATTAAGGTTTTCAAGAAGTTATAAACTTTATTCAGTAAGTGAATGGGGTTCAAAAACAAAACGTAATTCAACTAACCTATTGAATTGACCAGATTTTTTAGTCGTTAGACAATGATAACTGGATGCAAAAAGCGAGAAAATTATCGAGGTATCAAAAATCGTGAAGCGATGCTTGATGCCACAATTCTTGCTAATTTGACGAAAGGAAAAATGAATGAGTAAAACAACTAATGACCAGGGGAACGGAAACTCTAACGGAAACTCTAACGGAAACTCTAACGGAAACTCGATAGCTATCAGCTCACACAAAGATGTTTTTACTAAGTGTTATGAATTTAATCAGCACACTAAGGCCCAATCCTTAGGTCTCTATCCCTATTTCAGAACCATTGAAGCTACCATGGGGAATCAGGTCGTTTGTAATGGTGAAACGAAAATCATGATCGGCTCTAACAATTACTTGGGCTTGGCTCAAGATGAACGGGTGGTTGAGGCAGCCATTGCCGCCACTAGAAAATATGGTTCGGGCTGCACGGGATCTCGATTCTTAAATGGAAATATTAAACTTCATGAAGATCTCGAAGAGGCTCTAGCCAAGTTTTTGAAACGGGAGGCAGTTCTCCTTTTCTCTACCGGGTTTTTTGCCAATCAAGGTGCTTTAAGTTCTCTTCTTGAAAATACCGATGCCATTTTATGTGATCGTGAAAATCATGCGAGTATTATTGATGGCTGTAAGTCCTCCTTGGCAAAAACCATTCCTTTTAAACATAATTCAGCCGATGCTTTAAGACGAAGATTAAAAAGATTACCTGAGACCACCGGAAAATTTTTAGTGGTAGATGGAGTTTTTAGCATGTCTGGAGATATTGTTGATCTTCCTGCAATGCAAAAAGTAGCTAAAGAATATGGTTGTCGCGTTTATGTGGACGAAGCGCATTCTCTAGGTGTTTTAGGGCCTAAAGGGGAGGGCACGGTTCATCATTTCGGGCTTAACTCTGAAGTAGATCTCATGATGGGAACCTTTTCAAAGTCTCTAGGCTCCATGGGAGGATTTTTAGCGGGTTCCAAACCGGTGATCGAATTTTTAAAACACAAAGCTCGCTGCTTTATGTTCACAGCCTCGTTAGCTCCCGCAGTGACCGGTGGAGTTTTAAGGGCTTTAGAGTTGATGCAAGAGGAGCCCGAGCGTATTACGAAGCTTTGGAAAAATACCTATAAAATGCATGAAGGATTTAAATCATTAGGATTTAATATTGGAACGACACAAACACCTGTCGTTCCTATTTTAATTGGCTCTGAAATAAAGGCTCTTCAATTTGCGCAAAGGCTTTTTGAGGCGGGTATTTTTGCAACTCCGGCAGTCTTTCCTGCTGTAAGATATGGTGAGGCTATTATTCGTACCAGCTATATGGCGACCCACACCACAGATGAGCTTGATTATGTTCTAGATACTTTTGCTAGAATAGGAAAAGAACTTGGGATATTCGATGACAGTGCTTATCGAGAAGGCACTACGAGAAGGGTGAATAATGGTTACGATTTCGATGTGCAAGACGGCGAAGAGTCTGAAGCTCTTCGAGCAAGTCTCGGAGCGAATCCACAATAAGGATCTCTACTTTGTACCCCCATTTCCTGGGAGTATCGCTAAATTAATCGGCCCTAAGTCTCCATTTTTTAAGCACGGCGATTTAGTAGCAATGATAGCCTATCGAGATGGAAAACCTGTCGGTAGAATTGCCGCGATAGAAAATAGATCTCATAATCAATATTACAAAGACAGAGTTGGTTTTTTTGGTTTTTTTGATTTTATAGATGATGAAAAGGTAGCTCGTGCGCTTTTTACCGCTGCAGAAAAAGAACTTACCCAGAGGGGGCTCACCTCTATTCGGGGGCCTTATAATCCTACTGTAAATGATGAATGTGGGCTTTTAGTGGAAGGCTTTGATTCTTCACCTTTTATCATGATGCCTTACAATCCTGCCTACTATATTAATATTTATCAGAGTCTGAATCTTTCCGGAGTCAGAGACCTATATGCCTATTACATGGCTACTTCTGTTGAAATTCCTGCAAAGGTAACTCGTGTTATTGAACGGTTTAAAAGAACTGGAAGAATTACAGTTAGAAATATTGATATGACAAGATTACAAGAGGAATTGAAAATTATTCAAGAGCTATATAATGCAACTCTCAATCGCAACTGGGGTTTTACTCCATTGTCGTTTGAGGATTTAGCTTTTGCAGCTAATGACCTCAAGGCTTTTGTCCATCCCGATTTAGTGTTGATTGCTGAAAAAGATGGACAGCCCGTGGGGTTTTCTATGTTTCTCCCTAATATTAATGAGCTCATGTGGAGAGTAAAAAAATCGTCGCGATGGGTTAGAGTACTTAAATTTCTTTGGCATTTAAAAAGAAATCCTCCTAAAGAGGCTAGGCTAGCGGTGCTGGGGGTGAAGCCAGAATTTCAGTCTTCAGGAGTCGCGCCTGTTTTTTATTACGAGACTCTTTCTCGTGGTCGAGAGCGTTTTATGGGGGGAGAGGCCTCTTGGATTGAGGAGAGCAATACCCCGATGATCCGAACACTCGAATTGTTTGGAGCTCAAAAGTATAAAAATTATCGAGTTTTTGAAAAGAGTTTATGAAAGTATTATTGACCGGTTCTACAGGTTTCGTTGGAAGAAATGTATTATTGGAACTTCTCAAGCAACAAAAATATGAAGCGATATACTTGCCAGTTCGCAGTGAAGCTAAACTGCGCCACCAACTCATGGAGGAGGGCTTCCTAGAGTTCCCAGAGGTATTGAAACCGTTAGTTATGGAGGCCCCTAATTGGGATTTTAGTCATTTAGGTGTTATTGATCATGTCGTTCATAGTGCTGGAGTCTTATTTGGAAACTCCCTGGAAGATTATATTCGCACGAATACCGAGGGTACTTTGCGTTTAATGCAGACGATATCGACTCCAAATAAAATCGTCATTCTTTCATCACAGGCCGCGAGTGGCCCTTGTGAAGGGGGGCAGGACTATAAAACAGAAAATGATCAAAATAGGCCGCTGACCTGGTACGGTAGTTCTAAACTTCAAATGGAGCAGACCGTTCAATCTAAGTTTCCACAGATGAATGTGGTTTTCCTACGTCCTCCAATGATTTTAGGAGCTAGAGACGCTGCCACTTTGCCACTATTTAAAATGGCAAATGGGATAGTCCAAATCAAACCCGGTTTTAAAAGAAAGCAATATAGCTTTGTGGCCGTACAGGATTTAGTAGGGGCCATTATCCATGTTTTACAATCCGAATTTAGTTTGAGTGCCCTACCACAAAAATATTTTTTTGTGGCCTCGGATAAAGTAATTACCGATATTGATTTAATTAAGACTACAACCGAGCTGATGAATAAAAAGGGAAGGCTGATTTTTATTCCCGAATTTGTAATCTGGATTGCATCGCAAATAATTAGTGCGATTCCTTCCTTAACTAAAGCCCTGCCTTCTTTATCACGGGATCGTGCTAAGGAGATTTGGCCTAATAAATGGGTGGTCTCGTCCAGTAGTTTTGAAAAACAGTTTAGTTGGAAGGCAAAGGTTGACCTTAAAAGTGCGCTAACAGACACGCTAAATTGGTACGTCAAGTCTGGACAATTAGTGGTGAAATAGCCTTGCCCCCGGCCTTTTCTGGCGTGTGCTATAATCGCGATAAATGAAAATAGATAATAAGATTTTAACTGGAAGAACTGAAGAGCACATTCATTGGCTAACACCTCAAAAATTGGGTGTGCATCAAGAGGTGGTATCTCCATTAGAAAAGCTAAAAGCAGCTGCAGCCAAAGAGGGTTTTCAGTTGGAGGTGTGTAGTGGGTTTAGAAGTTTTGATTCACAGCTAGCCATCTGGAATGGAAAGGCTTTAGGGAGTCGGCCGATTTACGATAGCCAGAGCCAAGTGATCGATATTTCCGAATTAACAGCAACTGAAAAAGTATTTGCCATTTTACGTTGGTCCTCTCTTCCGGGTTTGAGCCGCCATCATTGGGGAACCGATCTCGATATTTTTGATCTGAAAAAACTTCCTAAAAATTATAAAATTCAACTCATTCCATCGGAGTTCGAAGGAGCCGGACTATTTGCTAGCATGCATGATTGGTTAGATAATAATCTTTCTCGCTTTGGTTTTTTTCGCCCCTATGCCACCGATCTCGGCGGGGTGAGTCCTGAGCGATGGCATGTGAGTTATCAACCCTTGTCGCAAAAATTTTGGAAGGCATTAACTTTAGAAGAATTAAAATCGGCTTTGTATTCCATTAAATTTGAATTAAAAGAGGAGGTACAAAAAAGCCTACCTCAAATTTATGAAAAGTTTTTTCAAAGAATCTCTAGCTAGTAACTACTCGTAATTATTAAGTATAAATTACTCAGAGTGTGACAAAACTTGTCTCTTGTTTCCTTCTTCTCTTTTCCCTATATTGCCGCAACTTCTAAACCACTACGAGGTGAAAATTGGCTTTTTTTCGGCAAGGCTCTACCGGCACGTCTGTTCTAAAACCTTTCTTGCTTAAAGTTCGTGAGGGATTTTTATTAGGATTAGCTCCAGATTCAGAGAAGGGTTCTCCCTGTGCGGAGTGCGTTGAATTTTGGCTGCAGGATAGAAAAGTAGCGGTCGAAAAAATACCACTCTCGAAATTAACAGTAAGACGGGAATTAATTCCTGAACTACTATTAGAAAACCAATCACATATCTTTTATGAAATCGATCTCGATGGAACCTACACTCGCCTTGAGGCCTTAGTTTATCCTCACCCTCGTTGCACCTGTGAAAAAACAAATTATGTTCCGCCTGCAGAAATTACTAAACGAACCAATTTTGCTTTCTCTCCACTGACCCACATTAAGGTGGCCAGATTTGGAACTCCCGATGGAAATTTATGGTTAGCTAGTGCCACTGGAGAGGCTCCGTTATCTGAAGAAACTTTTACCTCCTATGGTGTGGATAGAGATAAAGAGGTTTCCAGATCAAAGGCCGTAGACGAGTGGATGAAACGGTGTGTGGTGCTAGATCTTCCTAGGAGATTAGCACGCGGTGAAAGTGTTCCTTCTGAGGTATTACAAACGGGAAATGTGGAGCTAATCACCCGTTTTCTTCCTAAGCAATCACAGTTTGAGGGTATGGGAATTGGAGCGAATAAAGAGGAGGCCACTTTAGATGCGTTATTTGGTTTGGCGAAAGTTAGAACCTTAAAAAAATACTCTTCGATGATGAAGAATCCTATGTTGGTAGTAGGGGCTAATAATTGGATGCGCACTAAGGTGCCATTTTATCTATTGCAGCAGTATGATCTCCATCTCCTATTTTATCCGAATTCTACACAAGCTTGGGTGGTCGGACTCGCTGCCTTTTCAAGACAAAGGTTAGAGGAAAAACCTGTTTTTGCTTTTGGTGCTGAAGCCGAGATTAACAAGGCTATCGACCAGGTGTTTTGTAAGATCGTTGAAATGTTGCGTCCGAGTGAACCCGAAACAGAAATTCCAAGAATTCCAAATGAACACCCAAAGGGCCATGGTTCCAAACTTCATATGTGGTGGACCCATTGGATCTATCGTTGCCCTAAAATAAGTTTGAAAGATGTACTTCATCTTGAGGCCTACCCAAGAAGCCTAGAGCATTGGAGAAATTATTTTAGAGACGGGCAAGATTTAGTTTCTGTATTGTCTGTGAATAACCATTATCTCCCGAGTCAAATTAGAACCCTTGTAAAATTAAAACTATCATCCACCGATCTCATCCAATCGGTCCCTAATATAAATGGGATTGGAACATGGAATGATTTTAGGGATGCTTTAGCCTAAAAAATGCCGATAGGACCGTTTTTTCAGCTTGCTAATTAATCAGAAAATAACTGTAGCTCTGGCCCCAAAAACTAGAAAGATCTTAAATTAAATTGCAGGGCCTTTTGTAATTCTAATTTAATTTGACTCGGAATAAAGTTTTTCAGCGCCATTTGATGGGCTGTGTCTCCGAGTTTCAGAATTTGAGGTTTGTCATTCGCTAAGACCCTAATGGTGTCGGCTAAGGCTTCAATATTATCAGGTTCGACTAGAAGGCCGTTCTGCTCGTGCTTAATGATATCCATGACTCCGCCACAACGATAGGCGATTGAAGGCATTCCAAAAAAACCGGCCTCGACATAGACTATGCCAAATCCCTCACCGCGCCACTTGTGATCCCAATACCCAAATCTAGAGGGCATAATAAAAACATCATGACTTAAATAGCTTTCTTCTAGTTCGGTTCGGTCGGTCACACCGGGTATAAAAGTAACCCAGTTTTGTAAATGTAATTCATGCACCTTCTGCTGGAGCCTCTGTGAATCGTTTCCATCGCCCTGAATTGTGTAGGAAAATGAAAGATTGGGATCAGACTTTCTTAGCAGCGCGAGGGCTAGAAGCACATGATCATGCCCCTTGTATTGCTCGCTGGCATCTAGTCTGGAGACGGTAAGAAGCTTAAGAGTTTTATTTGAAGAGGAGGTAACCGATTGCGAAACTGGCCTTCTCTTTTTAGAAATTATCTCTTGGCTGAGGCATGGATGAACAATTGATATTTTTTTGGGATCAAATCCCTGTTTTTCTAAGATCGACTTTGTCCAATGGCTAATTGAAATAATCCCATCGGCTTTTTTCAGAGCCCATTTATCTTGTGGATAAAAACCTCCCCAAACTTCAATTCCATAAGCGATCACTACAAAAGGGGTTCCTGTTAATTTTGAAAGTAGTGCAGCCATAGGAGCTAAAGAGATATGGCTTGCCATGATCACAGCGTGTTTTTCTTTTTTTAGAAACTGGAGACTTTTTAAAAAAAACTTAGGACTAAAACGATTTTCAACTTTTCTTAAAAATCCACCTGCTAATTTTATGGGCTCTATTTTGTAGGGTCGGGAGTTGAGTTTAAATTTAGGATCTCTATAGGCAAGCATAACTTGGAGTGAGTCTTCTCCATGGGAGTCGGATAGAAAGTTTAAAAAATCATTTAGATAATATTGCACACCTCCATAAGTTTCAAAGACAGAATCGTGCTGCAAAAAGAGAATATTTTTATTTTTTGAGTGGAGTGATATCAAGCCGTCGCTGTATAAACTTGATGTTGGGGTCTTCCCGATAGGATCTGTTCTTTTCCCCAATTGGTTACTTTTTTGAAAGCATCCGATTTTACGAAATCATCAAAAGCGATCTTGTCATTCCAATCGGAGACAATGAGGTAGCAATTGGGTTTTTCTATTTCCTTATACAAATGAGATTTGGTATGCCCAGGAAAATTGTTCATGACTGAAAGCACCTGCAAAAAAGCTCTTTCAAAAATATCTTCTTTGCCAGGCAGCACCGAGTAATTCATTCCAATAGTAACCATGAGGGTATTTAATCCGATTTTTAAGCAAACGTAAACTGTTCTTGATTAAAGTATCAAATCTTAGCTACATTACACCTATGTTTGATGAAAAATACCCAGAACTTGATCCTAATAAAAAGAGTGCTGTCGAAGTATGGGAGTCCAGATATGCCATTCCTGGTTATCTATTTGGTAAAGAGCCCTGTATTTCCTTAAAGAATTTTAACCATGTTTTAAGACGAGGAAGAGCCTTGGATGTGGGGATGGGAGAGGGTAGAAATACCGTTTTCCTAGCTGAAAAAGGATTTCAGGCAGAGGGTATCGATTGCTCTGCTAAGGCCGTAGAAAAGGCGAAGTCGCTGGCCGATGAGAAACAGGTAAAAATAGAGGCTAAATCTCAGAATCTAGATTTTTTTTTAATGCCATTAATGAAGTATGACACCGTAGTGCTCAGTTATTTTAAACCCAATCCTCGATTCTTTAGTGAGATTAAAAGAGGGTTGGTCATGGGCGGCACCGTTTTATTTGAGGCCTATACGACGGAGCATTTAAAACTACAAAGCACACCTAATCCACTCATCGATCTTGATCAGTGCTTTAAACCTAATGAACTATTAACGCAGCTAAAGGAATTTCAGATTCTTTACTATCAGGAGATTCCAGAGGGAAATTTCCATTTAGTCCAGGCGATCGCAAGAAAAAATAGATAGCCCACCCAACTACATTCCCATTCCACCATCGACCACAATCGTTTGGCCTGTAATATAGCTGCTATTTTGACATGCTAAAAATACAACGGCCTGAGCAATTTCATCTGCGCTGCCAATTCTTTTTAGTGGAATGAGATCGGAAATAGCTTTCTTCTGTTCATCATTTAGCTTGTGGGTCATGTCGGTTTCGATAAAGCCTGGCGCAATGGCGTTGACTCGAATATTTCTTGAGGCCAACTCTTTTGCCATGGATTTAGTGAGACCAATAATTCCGGCTTTGGCTGCACAATAAGCGGCCTGTCCTGCATTACCGGTGAGGCCTACAATCGATCCCATGTGAATGATGCTACCTTTTCGTTCCTTCATCATGCTTCGGATTACACTTTGAGAGACCGCAAAGGCACCTCTTAAATTGGTATTTAAAACCTGGTCCCAATCGTCGATAGAATATCTCATCATAAGTCCGTCACGTGTGATGCCAGCATTGTTAACGAGAATACTAATTTTCTTTTTGTCTTTAAGAATGGCCGTTATTGCCGCTTGGGTCTCTTCGGTATTTGCCACGTCAAATTTAACGGCAGAACTTTTGCCGCCATTAGCCGCAATTTCATTACAGGTCTCTTTGGCCTTTTCTTCATTGGACACATAATTAATGATGACCTCAGCCCCTTCTTTAGCAAGTGCGATGGCTGCTGCACGACCAATTCCACGAGACCCCCCTGTTACTAAAGCAATTTCACCCTCTAGAGTCATGATTGGCCTTCCTTGATATAGGTTTCAAATTTTTTAAAATCTTCAAATGAATCCATTGAAAACAAGGCTATGTTTTCAGTCATCCTTTTGATGAGCCCGGTTAAAACTTTGTTGGGGCCTAGTTCTATAAAAACCTGGGTGCCGTGTTCGACTAAATTAGAAACACAGGTAGTCCATAATACAGGATTAGCAATTTGATCCTTGAGTAGGGTATTTAGCTCGCCCTCTTTTCGTATTTTACCATCCACATTATGAGCAATGGAAAAGGCTCTGGGGCCCCACTTTACGGCAAGAAGATGTGGTTCGAATTCCTCTGCAACCGGTTTCATTAATGCGCAATGAAAAGGGGCGCTTACATTTAAAGGAATGAATTTTCTTGGTTTTAATTCCCCAGCATCGGGATCTATAGCTATGGCCTGCACTCTATCGACTGCAGCCGCGTGTCCGGAGATTACCACTTGAGACGGGGCATTGAAATTAGCTGGAACAACAAAGGAGTGAATAGCATCTTCGGTCGCTTTTTTGCAGAGTGCTTTTACCTTGTCGTCAGAAAGACCTAGGATTGCAGCCATCTTACCCTTGCCCTTGGGAACGGCATTTTGCATCAATTCGCCGCGTGTTCTTACTAATTTCACAGCTTCAGTTAGGGTCATGGCACCTGCGGCCAACAGAGCAGAATACTCTCCTAAACTATGGCCGGCGCCGGCAAAGGGATCGAACCCTAAATTTTTCTTTAACACCTGGAACCAAGCATAGGAGGTGGTCAAAATACAGGGCTGTTGGTTTTGTGTGAGCTGCAGGGTATCTTCTGGTCCCTCTGAACAAAGCTTAAAAACATTTTCTTTAATAGAGTCGGAGGCCTCTTCATAAATTTGTTTAGTCCAAGGAAATTGATCGTAAAGGACCTTCGACATCCCTACATATTGTGAGGCCTGTCCGGGAAAAACGGCGGCGATAGATTTTTTTACAGTTGAATCAGCGTGGCTCCCCATGTGATCCCTCCTCCAAATGTTGCCATGAGAACTTTGTCTCCTGGTTTAATCGCATTAGCTCTCCACGCTTCATCTAAACAGATGGGGAGAGTTGCAGCAGATGTATTTCCGTATTTATCAACGTTAATCCAAGTTTTCTCAAGTGGTACGTTTAAAGTCTTTGCACACATTTCAATAATTCTGATGTTGGCTTGATGAAAAATAAAAAAGTCGACATCTTTTATGGTGAGTTGATTATCTTCTAAAACCTTATTCGAAGCCTCCACCATATTTCTTACGGCTAGCTTGAAAATATCGGAACCTTGCATTTGAATTTTATGCTCAGAAGGCCGATAGTCTGCTCGCCAAGGTGGACAAGCGGCATAACCGTGAGAAACCTTTAAAAGATCACCGCGAGTTCCATCTGAGTAAAGTCTCGTCGATAGAATTGCGTGTGTTTTATCTTCACTGCGAGTCAGTACAGCAGCCCCAGCGCCATCTCCAAAAAGAATACAGGTAGACCGATCTTGCCAGTTAACTAAAGTGGATAAAGTTTCAGCGCCGACCACAAGAGCCGTTTTGATAGTGCCACTACGAATGTATTGGTCCGCAATCGATAGACCATAAAGAAAACCGGAACAGGCTGCTTGAAGGTCAAAAGAAAAAGCATTTACAGCACCTAAATCTCTTTGTAGAGAATTTGCCGTAGTAGGCATCACACTTTCAGGCGTGACAGATCCCACAATAATTAGGCCCAGATCTTGTGGCGATATTCCTGCTTTTTCTATCGCCTGAAGAGCGGCCAACCTGGAAAGGCTTAGGGTAGTTTCGCCCTTTTCATAATTGGCAATTCGGCGTTCAGAAATACCGGTTCGGGTTCGAATCCATTCATCGCTGGTATCAATAAAAGATTCAAAATCTTTGTTGGTCATGACCGTTTCGGGCAGCCCTTTTCCAGTACCTATAATTCGTGAGTAGTAACTCATGCCAATTCTTCTTTCTTAATCGATGGATGTTTTTTAGCAAGTTGGGTTCCTATTTTAGATAAGAACTGGCTTTGAACCCCTTTTTTAGCTGTTAAAATACCATTTCTAATCGCAGCGGCATTGGAGCCTCCATGGCTAATAAAAACAACTCCATTAATACCGAGAAGAGGGGCCGATCCATAGGGTTTATAATCGAATTTGTGTTTAAAAGATCTTAAGATGCCTTTTAAAAAGGTAAGTCCAATCAGAGCCATGACCTTATTTTTCTGAATCTCAATTTTAAACCAGTGAAACGCAGTTTCAGCTATCCCTTCGGATAGTTTCAGCACGACATTACCCACAAAACCATCACAAACCACGATATCTGTGTTTCCTTGAAAGATATCAAACCCTTCGATATATCCTTTGTAATTGGGTGTTTTAGCCGATTTCAGAAGCTCATGTGTTGCTCTTGTTAATTCATTTCCTTTGCTCTCTTCAGAGCCATTAGAAAGTAATCCTATAGTGGGATGAATTCTATTTTCTACAAGCTCGGCGTAGAGGCGGCCCATCTCTGCAAATTGAAAGAGATGGGTGGGCTTACAATCTACATTGGCCCCCGCATCTAGTAATATTACAAAATTTTTGGCACTAGGTAGTTTGATTAGAATGGCAGGTCTTTCCACTCCGTCTAGTCTTCCCAAAACTAAGATCGATACCGTCATCACAGCGCCGCTATTTCCGGCTGAGATAAAGGCGTCGGCTTTACCCTCTTTTAACTGTTGAAGTCCGACATGAATGCTCGATTTTTTCTTTTTACGCATCCCCTGAGAGGCATGATCTTCCATTGTGATCACCTCTTCAGCGTGGACAATTTTAAGGCGGCTCGACTCAACTATCTTTTTGGTCGAAAACTTCTTAAGAAGAAGTGCTCGGTCACCGACTAATTGAATACTTAGCTCAGGGTCGTCATTGAGAGCTAGGAGAGCGCCATCAATATTAACATCTGGAGCGCAGTCCCCTCCCATGGCGTCGAGTACTATACAGACACCTGAATGTATAAGAGGGTCTTTCAAGTATTAATCTTCAATATTGAGAATCCGTTTGCCTTTATAGCGGTTGCAACTAGGGCAAACACGGTGAGGCAATGTGGGTTCTCCACAATCGGCACAAGTTGTAATGCTCGTTTTTTTAAGAGCAAGATGACTTCTTCGTTTAGTTTTTCTGGTATGTGATTTACGTTTCTTCGGTGTTCCCACGGTTACTCCTGTTTAAATAATTTTATTTCTTGAAGCACTGAAAATGGAGTGAGAGAGGTTTTCTCTGCACAATGGCACGGTTTGTTATTCAAGTTGGTTCCACACTGATGACAAACTCCAGAGCAATTTACTTTACATAAAGATTGGTAAGGAATGCTTAAGAAGAATTGTTCAACAACGATCGGATTTAAATCAATTTCATTTCCTTCAAAAAAGTTCACGTCGAGTTTTTCTGTTTCCTCGGTAACCTCTGCTGAGCGATACTTAATTGAAGGTATTTTAGCTAAAGCTAATTCAAAGGTGGAATTTACAATCAAGGGAAAGTTTTCTGCACAACGAGAACAATTCTGTTCTACAGAGAAGTCTATCATTCCCTGTAGATAAAACTCAGGCTCTACTTTTGTGAGCTCCATAGTTACTACCAAAGGAGATTGGAGTTTATAGCCCTGAGAAGAAAGTTCCGAAACAAGGGTTTTCAGCCATTCCTCTTTTTGACTATCGAAGTGGAATTTATTTTTCCCTTCTACTAAACTAGATAAAGCAACTTTCATTTTCTTCCCGGTTTCGACTCTTTTCATTGAAAGAGCCAGACTCTAAATAATAATCCGCGATAATGCAACAAAGGCACCTATTTAATCAAGTTGAAAAACTCGGTTCTTGTGGCCGAATTGCGAAAATCTCCTAAAAGTGAGCTAGTGGTCGTAAAGGAGTTCTGTTTTTCTACCCCTCTCATCATCATACAAAGGTGGCTAGCCTCCATAACTACCCCAACTCCCAAGGGTTTTAGGTGGTTCATCAGTGATTCTGCTATTTGGGAGGTCAGCCGTTCTTGAACCTGTAATCTTCTGGCAAAGGCATCAACCAATCGAGGAATTTTAGAAAGTCCTATGATTTTTCCATCTGGAATGTAGGCCACATGGCATTTTCCAAAAAAAGGCAATAGATGATGTTCGCACAGGCTATAAACTTCGATATTTTTAACAATCACCATTTCCGAATAATTGGCTTCGAAAAGAGCTTTATTGATGATCTCTACTGGGTCCTTCTCATATCCTTGAGTTAGAAATTTAAAGGCCTTTAGAAATCGAGTGGGGGTTTGTTTTAATCCATCTCGAATCGGATCCTCACCCATGGCCGTTAGTAAATTGGAGATACTACGTATGAGATCATCGTCTAATTCAGGATTCTCTTGTCTTTGCATCAGATAGCTCCCTTCCTATTCCTATCTTTCTCTTAAAGATGGTCAGGCCCAAAATACTCTACCCAGTGATGAAGTGAACTGGCTAATTTTAACTTCATGAGTGCCCAAGGCTCAGCTTGAGTCGCCTTTTGGATCTGTTCCCAGAGTAAAAGCACGACATTTTCTGAAGTAGGAATAATCCCTTTAAGAAAAGCAATGTCCTCATTCATGTTTTTGTGATCTAGAGGAGCCACTACAATGTCTTCAAGTATTTGTTTAGCCTTAGCAAAATCTATTACCATGCCTGTTAACGAATCTAGCTCTCCCTTAAAGGTGGCCTGGAGAGTGAAATTATGGCCATGGCCATGAGGGTTAGCACACTTCCCAAAGAGGGCTACATTTTCCTCTAGAGACATCTCGGGGCGGTAAAGTTTGTGAGCTGCACAAAAAGAGACCTCTTGTGTTACATAGAGGAATTTTTTTTCAATGGGGGCTTGATATTGGCGACTCATGCGGCGGACCCTACTAGAAGTAGAGGCGGCGCGCAATAATATAGTCCCCTTCCTAAAGGGAACCTTTAACCGGCATGTTTTAAAAGGCAGAATTGAAAAAATCGTTAGTCCGCTAACACCTGTTTGACAGTTTTACACTTTTTTATTTAGTGGCTGTAGGCTTGTTTGAGCTTAATTCTCCTTTAGATTGGTGTATTCGAACTGGAGTCACTCCCTAATTTGTCGATGGCATATTGTTTGCTCATAGTAAGTCTCGAGCGGAACTCTCGTGCCGACTCAATAAAAGAGGAAAACGAGTTAAATTTTTTTTAATAGTATTAGTTTAAGTAGAAGTTCAAATGGTTAAAGGAGACTCTGAAATGAAAAGCTCGAAAGTAGACATTAAAGCAAAGTTAACTATCTGGAGTGGAATTGCCCTCATGGCATTAGCCCTATCGAGTGGGAAGCCAGTCCTTGCTGCTGAAGATATTAAATTGTGGAGAGTATCTCAAATACCGGCAGAGCAAACGCTTCTCCTTCATTTAACCCAGGAGACAGATAAGACAAAGGCTATCGATTTGATTTTGGGAGATAACGCAGACCCTACAAAATTTGTAACTACCTACGCTAAAGAGCCGGTCCAGTTTTTAGAGGGAATTCAAGCAGCTTGGATTAAAGTGAATACAGCGGATAGCACCCCTGAAAAAGAGAAGGTTTCAGAATTTAAAAATAAGATACAAAGTGATCTAGATGCAGTTGACCCAATCAAATTTGGTAGCGATTCTAAAAAAGAGGTCTTGTTAAAGTTAGTAAAAGAGATGCTTCTTAGAAACGTCGATGCACCCGATTTGATTGCAAAGGCCTTTGCTAGACCAACAGACCGCCTTGATTTAAAAATTTCTGACGAAGCACCTACCAAAGTAAAAGAAAAAGAAAAAGAAAAAGAAAAAGAAAAAGAAACAGAAAAACCAGCTCCCCCAAAAACTGAGACTGGGGAACAGGGTAATGATGCTTTAGATAGACAGCGTGCTCAGCAAATGTGTGACGATATCAAAGGACAGAATAAAAAACGTGAGCAGGAGTTACAGGCTCTATTGGATAGTGCTAATG
>SHZA01000055.1 GCA_009692515.1 Bdellovibrionales bacterium | reverse complement strand
GCCATAAGATCTGGCTGTCCCCAAGGGCGATGAAAACAAAATTTCGGCGTGAGACCCGCTTCATCAAGTAAAGCAGAAAGCTCAAAACCGGTAAAACCACGGTCTGAAGCATGAAGAAAACCATCGACGATACCTGAAATATTTTTTGCATCCCAATAGGAGGAAAAGGCATATGAGAGAGGGTTGTTTTTGGGAAGCTTTTTTAAAATATTTCTAAGGAGAGCCGGGTGACGAGGATTTTGAAATGTAAGACCTAAAAGTTTGGCTAATTTTTGCACCTGAAAAATTCTTTGGCGACTATAGTGGGGATATACCATGAGTCGGAGGACGCCATCCGGTTTTAGTTTAGAGGCCAGATGGGTTAAGGTTTCAAGAGGATTAGGAAGGCACATTAGAACGCCATAGCACTCGATGAGGTCGAAACTATCGTCGGGAAGCTGTGTCGGATCTGTTAGGTCTAACTGTCGCAGCTCGACATTTTTAGCTCCGTGCCATCGGAGTCTTTTTTGAGCAATCTTTAAAGACCGAACGGAGAAATCTGAGGCCAAAATTTTACTTTCAGGATTAGCACGAGCGAAAATATAGGGTTCAAAGGTGCCACATCCTGCAATCCAAATCTTAGGCTGCGTCGAAAGGGGCGGGAGCGCACAACGCGAACGAATCCAATTAACATGAAGCTGCCATAGGTGCTCTCTGGGGACGGAGGCAACCCATGGGACCGAGGGATAGGGCCATTGTTCATATTGTGATTGGGTGGGGGATACCATTGAGTTATTTTATCATAGACAGCCTTGGAATTGAAAAGGCCTGGATGATAAAAAGTTATTTGTCTAACTTAAAATAGATAGCGAGGAGCCATCGATCCTACCTAGCCCTAGGGAGCAGACTTAAGAGGCTCGGTTGCAAAGTATTTAAGAAGAGATTCATTCCATGGGCTATCTGAATAACCGGACTCTGGTAGCTTGATGGCGGTCATCAAATTCTTAACAATTTCAGGTGCGTTATTTCGAACATATTCCATATTCCATACTCTAGGACGAATGGTAAAAATCGTAGCGCCCGTTTTAGGTAGATTAATGATACTTTCTAGTTCACTTCTTAGAAATAAATTCTTTCCAATATTATTTTCTGTAATTACCGGTTGCTTGAAGGTGGAGGCTCGATAAGAGGGTAGCGAAAGCTCGGGATTGGTGACTAGAAACCAATTATTTCTTCCTATACATTTTCCTCTCACTCCTCTGTCGACTGTGCCCTCTACGGTTTTTTTTAAACGATTCTCATATTCAGGAATTCCAGCATGAATAGAGTGAACATCCATTCCGATAAAATCTTTGAGACTCCAATTGGTAGGAGTGGCTAAGAAGCCGCCGGCTAAAATAATTTTTCCATCTTTATCTTTTAGGTTTACCGTAATGTCGTCTTGAATTAGGAGCCCTAGTTTTTCTAGCGGATGATTTCCCATGTTGGCATCAAGACTCACCTGAATTCCTGTGGCTTTGACTTTAATAATATTGTTCTCTTTTTCGTATATCGATGGAAATTGAGTCACAAGCTGATTCGCGGTCATTTCTAAAAATTCCTGTGCCGCTTCAGTTACCCTGGTTTCCTGTCCGGGTTGAACCTTTAAGATATCGCTAGGTCTTTTTTGGTAAAGAGATTGTCTTAATTTTATTTGTTCTACGTATTCACTATCCGGGGCCAACCATTTATCAGCGGGATAAATAAACATGTTGGATGCTGGAAATACGGTGTTGATTTTTGTCGATTGGAGGGCCTCACTATTGGTAGACAGTAAAGGTCTATATATCTTTCTTGTGGGATTTAATTTTTGAAATGTATCTGTACAAAGTGGCCGTTGTGCGAAGCTAAACGACGATATCAGACCAATGATATGAAATAATATACTTTTTCTCATTGTACAAAGCCTCTCAATGAAGGGATGTGAGTTAATAATTGCAAAAATAGGTATCCTGTTTTTATTTTCTTAAGAGTAGTTGTTCACTGAGCCACATTTCTAATCTTATGAAATAGGCTTTTCTATCCTCAATAAGTTCATTATGAAGCTCGTGAAAACAATGGGGTGCTACATAAAGTTCTTTCCTTTTAGAGGATAGCGATTTTAAGATTTGATAACTTCCTTCAAGGAGAATAATCGAATCGGCAGATCCGTGAGCAATAAATGTGGGTGTGGTAATTCGTTTGGCTAATTCTGGTATCAGCGGCAGATTTTTTAAGATTTCATCACCCTGTTTAAGGGTATTAAAGTGACAACACAGGGGATCATTTTGATAGGCCTCAATAACCGATTTATCCCTAGATACGCCGTTAGAGGTCGTACTTTTAGGGAGTCTTATATTAGGCAATATTTTTACTAAGACTTGGCCTATTTTTATTTTTAAAGGAGAAACACCACTACCGACAAGGTAAGCAGGGGAACTTAAAATAAGGCCCTTTAAAAAAGAGTGATAGACCGCCGCAAATTGAATGGCAATCGTCCCTCCCAAACTATGACCTAAAACAAAAAGAGGTAGGGGCTCTAGCTCTCTTTGAATCCAATTGAAAACGGAAACAGTGTCATCGATATAATCTTGAAATGAATCGATCCACTGCCTTCTTCCACCGCTTTTCCCGGCCCCACGTAAATCAAATCGTACGACATCGATCCTGTTTTCGTTTAGCCAGTTAATAGTATTTAGATGGCGGCCACTGTGTTCACTGAGTCCGTGAATGAGTAGAACACGAGCTTTAGCTTGAGGAACAGCATGATTCCAAACGGTCAGTAATCCTAATGTAATGGGTTCCATAAATTGGCCTAATAATTACTGAGGTTCTGATTGGGAAGATTCTTGAGGAGAGGTGTTTTCATTCTCATTTATAACAGAACCTTTCGAATCTGTGTGTTTCGGTTTGTCCTGTGGAAATCTCGCTCCCATGGGGAATATGTAGTAGCGAATAGTCCCTGAATATTTTTTTCCTTTTGACTCTTCGGCATCGTTAACAACCGATACTTCAGTAGAATTTCCAAGAACCAACTTAATTTTTTGCTGATATTTAAAATCGATAGTAGCCCCCGCCTCTAAATAAGATTCTTTGGGCGGCTCCTCATCAATCACTATTTTCATCCAGCTCCGAACCTTTGCATTAATCTTTAATTCATGATTCGAGATGGGAATCGCAGCAGCGGGAGAAGGCTCAATCGTTTTTGATTTAACGTCGATAGGCTGCTTTTCAGCTGGGGAGGATACTACAGGGGTTGGTAATTTTTCTGGAGTTACTACAACCATCGCTACGGGCGAATCGGTGGTTGTTATTTGCGGCTCTGAAGGCCGGGTTAAAGGGGCCGTTTCTGTAGTAGCTGTGGGAGTGGGAGGTGTTGAAGGTTCGATAGCGGCCGCCTCTTGAACTATGGGGGGGGCGGAGGGCTCTGGGGTAGTAGGTGCCACCGGGGTATTTAGAGATAAGGGGGTGTTTACGGGAGATACTGCTTGACTGGGATCTTTGATGATTAGCGGTTGATTAAGGCCTCTATAAAGAACGATTCCCCCTATCAATAGGATACCTGCAATGCTTAATCTTATTTTTATAGGAAAGGTTCGATTTAAGTTTATTTTTTCTAAGTGAGACGATAATTTTTTTTCAGAAATTGGAATGTCAATCAAGGAAGATATAGGAGTGATTGAGGTACTGGCCTCAAAGTTTTCGTCGATAAGGGTGTCCATTGCTGCTTGAGATTGGCTGAAAAGTTTTAATGTATCTTTAGAATCTAACCCTAAACATTTCGCGTAGGCTGCAATAAAGCCTCGAATAAAAGGTTCCTGGGGAAGTTCTTTCCATCTATTCTCTTCCATTAAAAGGAGGCTCTGTATGTGAATCTTTGTACTAGAGGCAATCTCTTCTAGCCGAATCTCTCTCTTTTCTCGTTCCTCTTTTAGGTAGGTACCAAATGGATGCATAAATAATTAAACCGTTCTCTTTCCTTTTGTAGGGGGGCCGATCAGTTTAAATATTTTAAGACCTCTTGAGAACGCTCAACGTAGGGGCCTTCTTTGTGACGGGCTATTAGCTTTTCTAATTCATTTTTTGCGAGCGATTTTTCACCTTTTTTCATTAATGCTAAACCAAGCTTATATTGGCTTTCTTGATACAGAGGACAGGTGGTAGCGGCTTTTTTAAAAAAATCGGCAGCCATCTCAAAACTTTTTTCACGAGCGTAAACATCACCCATATTTTTATTGGCGAGGCAAAACTGTGGAGTGATATCTAGGGCCTTCTGATGATAAAGTTTAGCTTTCGCGTTATTGCCAATTTTGAAATAGGAATAACCCATATTAGTT
This sequence comes from Bdellovibrionales bacterium, assembly GCA_009692515.1. Lineage (GTDB taxonomy): Bacteria > Bdellovibrionota > FAC87 > UBA2466 > UBA2466 > UBA2466. The sequence goes on along the minus strand of SHZA01000055.1, from coordinate 9,033 downwards.
AACGCATTTTCAGGCGTGGCGTAAGATTCATTAGCTAGCGCTTTTTCAAAATACACGATCGAATCTTTATAACGATCCTGTTTGTTATAAAGTACGCCTAGATTATTTTGAACCTCTGGAAATTCTGCCTGAAGCTCAAGGGCCTTTTTAAAGGCCTCTTCACTTTTGGTGAAACGTTTGGTTTCCATATAAATAATTCCGAGGTGATTATAGGCCGATGGAAAATCGGGATTGAATTTCAGGGCTTGATGAATAGATTCTGTGGCTTTGCCATATTCTTTTTGAGCAAATTCATCTGCGGCTAACTGCATATAAATTTGTGCCTTTTCTTGATCCTTACTTTTATTAAGTAGATGGGCACATCCATTTAAGCTGAGGATGAGGATTAAACCGAACCCAATGGGGGTAATGGTCTCGGGATTTCGTTTACTGTTTTGGTTTTTGAAAAAAAATAGGTTCACGGGTTCCTCCATTATTTGCCGATCAATTTTAAGTATATACGACCCTAAATCGCCTGCAAATAGGACTTTCCAGACCTGAGGCGTTAGTTTTGGCTTTTTATATTCCCTTAACCCGAAAAATGCTCTTCAAGGACCCAAAAAACCTCTTTATAAAACCCTAACATTCATTGACAGATAATGGAGGCTCTCATCTAATGCCGATGGCCATTGGGTAGGCGGCAAACGATAAATAAATTTGAGAGGTAAGTTAACTTGAAGCAATCAAAAAGAAACTTTGGGTTCATTCTGTTTTCATTAATCATAGCCTGTGGAGTTGGATGCACCAAGTCAAAGGTGGGCGAAAATACGGTCGCTCAGAAAAAGATAAAACTAGGTTTTGTCTTGGCCACTATGAATGAAGAGCGGTACTCAAAAGATAAAACCTATTTCACTGAGTTTGCAGCTAATCAAGGGGTGGATGTTGAATTTGTTTCCTGTGATGGAAAGGTGGATGTCCAGACCTCTAAGGTAGAAACGTTACTTGCCAAAAAAGTGGATGCCATAGTCATTCAGCCAGTGAATGGGGAGGCTGCAAGCTCTATTGTACAAATGGCTAAGAAAGATAATATTCCTGTGGTGGCCTATGATCGCATTATTAAAAATGCAGATATTGATGCTTATGTCACGCAAGACAGTTTTAAGGTTGGAGTGTTACAGGCAGAGGCAGCGGTAGAGGCCACTCATGGCAAGGGCAACTATGTCATTCTGATGGGGGAGGCCGGTCACTCGGTGGCAGATGAAATCACGCGTGGTGTGCTGTCTGTATTAGCGAAATATCCTGATATTAAAGTGGTGGTGAAACAAAATCACCCTAATTGGTCTTCTGCATTAGCACTTGCGACGATAGAAAATACTCTCACAAGATATAAAAATAATATCCAGGCTGTGTTAGCAAATAATGATGGAATGGCTTTAGGGGCTGTGCAGGCGATTGAGGAACAAAAATTAACGGGTAAGGTTTTTGTGGGCGGAGCCGACGCCGATCTGACGGCAGTGAAGGATATTATTAAAAACAAACAATCGATGACGGTTCTAAAAGGCATTAAGCCTCTAGCTGAGGAGGCGGTAAAGGTAGCTATCGCACTTGTTAAAAAACAGGTGCTTATATTTGATGAAAAGAAAAATAATGGACTCAAAGAGGTTCCCGTTATAAACACGCCGGTTTCTAAAATCACCAAGGAGAATGTCCAGAGTCAAATCATAGATAGTGGATTTCACACTAAAGAATCTGTGTTTGGTGTGATTAAAGGATAAAGGCAGCCCCCCGTCATGAATTCTCCTCTTCTTTCTATTTCCAAGGTGACTAAATCTTTCGATGGGATTTTTGCACTTAGAGAGGTGAGTTTTGAAATATTTGAAGGGGAGTGCATTGCTTTAGTCGGAGAAAATGGAGCGGGTAAATCCACCTTAATGAAAATTTTAAGTGGAGTGTGGCCGCTAGGTAGTTATAGTGGAGATGTTTTTTTTGATCAAAAAAAGCTGTCTCTAAAAACGCCGATTGAGGGAAGAAAAAGTGGAATCTCAATTATTCATCAAGAGCTTTGTCTATTTTCCAAACTAAGTGTTGCAGAAAATCTTTTTCTTACAGAATCATATCCCTATGATGGAACCCCTTCTAACCGTCTTTTTCAAAGAGTTCATTGGGAGACTATTTATGAAAAAGCGCAAACCTTGATGAACGACCTGGGGTTTGACGTTGGAGTTAGGAGTTTAGTTGAAGACCTCAGTGTAGCGCAGCGGCAGTTAGTAGAAATAGCTAGAGCTTTTCATCATAAGGCTAGGCTTTTAATTTTAGACGAACCCACCTCGGCATTATCGCAGGTAGAAGTAGAGACTCTTTTTAAGGTCATTAAGCGAATGCGCCATAAAATGACCTTCATTTATATTTCCCATAAACTAGACGAAGTTTTTGAATTAGCAGATCGTATTATTGTGCTCAGAGATGGGCAGGCTGTAAAAAATTTAAATAAAGGGGAGACAAACTCCAGTGAAGTTATTCGGGAGATGGTGGGACGTACACTCACTTTAACTGAGAGACTACCTCGTACCGTTCAGGGTGAAACTATTCTTTCTATTCAAAATCTTTCGCATCAAGAAACCAAGGGAAGAAAGGTGCTAGAAAACATCTCTTTCGATGTAAAATCGGGAGAGGTTTTTGGGGTTTCAGGATTGATGGGCTCTGGAAGGAGTGAACTTTTAAGATCCATTTTAGGAATTCATCCAGGAGTGAGAACGGGAGAGATTCTCTTTGAGGGCCGAACTACAAATTGGCGAAGTCTGAGCGAGGCAATGAAAGACAGGGTCACCTTTGTCCCAGAGGATAGAAAAAAGGATGGACTGTTTTTAGAGCATGGCATCGATTTTAATCTAACTATTGCAACCCTCGATAGCGATATCCACCCTACTGGCGTCTTAAATCTTTTGTCAGAAAAAGATCGAGTTCAGAAATTAATTTTAAAAATGGGAATCAAATGTAGTAACTCTAAAAATCCAGTTAAAGTTTTAAGTGGTGGCAATCAACAAAAGGTATTACTCGGAAAGGTAGTGGCTCTTTCTCCTAAGGTTTTAATGCTTGATGAACCAACTCGTGGAGTCGATATCGGTGCTAAAGAGGAAATATACGAAATCATAAGAGAGTTGTCATCGCTGGGGATGGCTGTGGTACTGGTTTCTTCAGAATTGCCAGAACTGTTATCTTTAAGTGATCGCATTTTAGTATTACGAGAAGGAAAGGCCATGGGTGAATTAGTGAACTATCAATTAACACAAGAAAAAATAATGTCGTTGGCGGCAGGGGAAGAAAATGGAAGTTCTCATTGAGAAAATTAGTATGAAGAACAAATCGACTGAAATTAATTGGCGCAGCTATCAGCGAGATCTCATTCCTATTGGAGTTATTATTCTTTGTGCGCTAGTTTTTGATTACTGGAGTGGTGGCTCTTTTATTACTCCAAGAAATTTGAGCAATTTATCCCGTCAGATTTGCGTTAATTTAACTCTAGCAGTGGGAATGACGTTAGTGATTTTAACGTCGGGTATTGATTTGTCTGTGGGAAGTGTTTTGGCTCTATCTGGTATGACGGCGGCTATTTCTCAGGTGCATTGGCAGTGGTCAGGAATGGGTGTGAGTGGAGCTGTTCTCTCCTTTGTTTTGGCGATTTGTGTCGGGGGGTTTTCTGGGGGGACTACTGGAATTGCAGTGAGCCGATTGAAGATTACCCCTTTCATTGTGACGCTGGGGATGATGGTCATTTGTCGAGGTCTCACGTTAATTATCTCTTCTGCGCAAGCGGTGGCTCCGCTGGGAGATACCTTAGGAAAACTAAGCTCAGACTATTTGCCGGCTGAGTCGAGTATGATTTTGTTATCAATTGTAGGAATTGGAGTGACGCTCTTTCTTTTTTGGCAGTGGTTTCATAAAGCAGTTAGCCTACCGGAATTAGTAAAGACAATGGCCGCCAATTTAGCACTTTGCGGTGGCGGTATTTTTATTTTTTGTAATTACCGTGGTATTCCCTACATGGTTTTTATTTCTGTCGTCTGTACTTTGAGTGGAATCTTTATTTTAAAGTACACACGATTAGGTCGTTTTATTTATGCCATCGGAGGAAACCCAGAGGCTGCAGAACTATCAGGGGTGCCTGTTGCTAAAACGCTATGGGTTACCTATTTCATTATGGGTTGTTTAGCCGGGCTTGCCGGAGTGATGGATTCTGCAAGAGTGAACGGCGCAGTGCCTTCAGCTGGAGAATTGGGCGAGCTTGACGCGATTGCTGCGGTGGTTATTGGGGGCACTAGTCTCATGGGAGGTATCGGGACTATTGGTGGTACGGTGCTGGGCGTTCTGATTATGGGAATTTTAAATAACGGAATGAGTCTCGTGGGAGTGAGTGAACACTATCAAAAGGTGTTTAAAGGATTGGTCATTATCTTAGCCGTTTATTTAGATTTAAGATCTAAGAAAAAATGAAGAAAGTTGGTAGATTTATAATTCTGAAGTAAAATTAATAAAGATAAATTTTACAGGAGTTATCCCTCATTACTACAGCTGAACTATTTGTTTCTTGTCTTGAACGAGAAGGTGTGACTACTATTTTTGGGGTTCCCGGGGAGGAAAACGCCCATTTAATGATGGCACTTCAGAACTCTTCAATAAAATTTGTTCTTACGCGGCACGAGCAGGGGGCTGCATTTATGGCCGACGTCTATGGCCGCCTTACTGGTGAAGCGGGTGTATGCCTTGCGACCTTAGGCCCTGGAGCGACTAATCTTGTCACAGGAGTTGCCGACGGAAATATGGATCGTGCTCCCATGGTAGTGATTACGGCTCAGGCTGGAATGCAGCGGCAACATAAGGAAAGCCATCAGCACATGGATGTCGTGGCCATGTTTAAGCCCATTACCAAGTGGGCCGCTACGGTAGTTCATCCAGATAATATTCCAGAGATTGTACGAAAAGCATTTAAGTTAGCCACTACTGAAAAACCTGGGGCCTGTCATATTGAGTTGCCTGAAGACATCATGAAGTTGTGTAGTGAAAAATTACCCATTTCACCCGAGCGATTACGCCGTCCTGTCGCCGATAACAAGATCATTGATAAAGCGATGGCTCTTATTCTAAATGCTAAACGTCCGATTATTTTAGCGGGTAACGGTGCCATTCGCAAAAGAGCTAGTCAGCAACTACAGGCCTTTGCCGCGCAAACGGGCATAGGTGTGATCAGCACCTTTATGGGAAAGGGTGCTGTGCCTCGCAGTTCTCCGCAATGTCTTTATACGGTGGGATTACAAGCGAAAGATATTGTGAGTTGTGCCATAGATGCATCGGATCTGGTGATCTCTATTGGTTATGATTTAGTGGAATACCATCCCTGGCTTTGGAATTCTAAAGGTGACAAACAGATTATTCATGTAGATTTTTTACCTGCTGAAATCGATTCTCATTACCTCGCTAAGGTGGAAATTATCGGCGATATCGCTCACACACTTTGGATGTTCAATGAACGGATTAAAGGTAAACAGTTTAACTATGATTTAAAACAACAAGGGGTGGTGCGAACCCAAATGTTTGAAGAAATTTCTGCACACAAAAATGATCGTACCGAAGGGACCATTCGTCCGCAAAAGGCACTTTGGGATGTGCGTCAGGCGATGGGCCCCTCAGATATTTTACTAAGCGATGTCGGGGCTCATAAAATGTGGACGGCACGCTATTATGCAGCTGATGATCCTAACACCTGTCTTATTTCTAATGGGTTTTGCTCAATGGGATTTGCATTGCCGGGGGCGATTGCTGCAAAAATGGTTTATCCCGATCGTAAAGTGATTGCGATTTGTGGGGACGGCGGTTTTTTAATGAACGTACAGGAAATGGAAACTGCCAAACGCATTGGAGCTAATATTGTAGCTATGGTTTGGGAAGACGGTGGGTACGGACTCATCGAATGGAAACAAAATAATGAGTTTGGTAAACATACCGAGCTAAGTTTTGGAAATCCTGATTGGGTGAAGCTTGCCGATTCTTTTGGGTGGGTTGGAATGCGCATTAATAATGCGATCGATTTAGCACCTGCACTTAATAAAGCTTTTTCGCTGAATGTTCCCTGTCTAATTGTGATTCCGATCGATTATAGAGAGAATGCGCTTTTGACTCAGCGACTAGGCAATATTGCATGTCCTATTTAATGGTTTTTGAGGTGCCTAATGTTGAAAAAGAAATATCCTTATTACTTAGCAAATAAACCCCACCAACCTAACTCTGATCTTGAAGTCACCGATAAATTTACTGGTGAAGTTGCCACAAGAGTAGCGATGGCAGATGCCAAAGCTATTGATCTCGCCATTGAAAAGGCTGTAGAAGCTGTTGAGCCCATGAGAAAAATGCCAGCCTATAGTCGACAAAATGTATTAAATTATTGTGCCGATCGCTTTAAGCAACGAGAGGAGGAACTGGCTTATAGTCTGTGTGTCGAAGCGGGCAAACCGATAAAAGATAGTCGTGCAGAGGTCGGTCGTTTGATAGATACGTTTCGAATTGCAGCTGAAGAATCGGTGAGAGTGATTGGGGAGGTAATGACACTTGATATTTCTCCAAGAGCCAAAGGGTACACCGGAATGTGGAAGCGAGTTCCTATTGGCCCCTGTTCCTTTATTTCGCCCTTTAATTTTCCTTTAAATCTTGCGGCTCATAAAGTGGCACCTGCGATTGCGGCAGGTTGTCCCTTTGTTTTAAAACCGGCCAGTAAAACTCCGCTTGGCGCTTTAATTATTGGGGAGGTACTTGCCGAGACTGAGTTACCTCTTGGAGCCTTTTCAATCTTACCGTGTCATCGTGAAGGTGCCGATCTATTTACTACCGATGAGCGCTTCAAACTTTTAAGTTTTACCGGATCTCCCTCTGTAGGATGGGATTTAAAAAAACGAGCAGGAAAAAAAAAGGTGATTTTAGAGCTGGGGGGTAATGCTCCAGTTATTATTGATGAAGATGCCGACATTGAGGATGCAGTTAACCGCGTGGTATTTGGAGCTTTTTATCAATCGGGTCAAAGCTGTATTAGTGTGCAACGAATTTTGGTACATGAAAAAATATATAATATTTTTCGTGACAAGCTCATAGTAGAAACTAAGAAATTAAAAATGGGTAATCCTAAAGAAGAATCTACTTTTATTGGCCCCATGATCTCAGAACAGGAAGCGACACGCCTTGAAGGCTGGATTAATTTTGCCATTAAAAATGGGGCTCGTCTGTTGTGTGGCGGAAAACGCAAAGGGGTAATGTTAGAGGCAACATTACTAGAGAATGTTTCACGAATGGAGAAGGTGTGTACTGAAGAGGCCTTTGGTCCCGTTGCCATCCTGGCTCCATTTTCAAATTTTGATGAGGCATTAAAAGAGGCCAATCAAAGTCAGTTTGGATTACAGGCCGGAATTTTCACTAGAGATATTTATAAGTCGATGAAGGCGTGGGACGAATTAGAGGTGGGCGGGGTTGTGATTGGAGATGTGCCCTCTTGGAGAGTAGATAACATGCCTTATGGTGGCGTCAAAGAAAGTGGATTGGGTAGAGAAGGCGTTCGTTTTGCAATGGAAGACATGACCGAAATTCGTATGCTGGTCGTCAGAACAAAAAATTAAATAGGTAGTAACTTACGGGGACCTCTATTTGGTGGTGAAATAGAGAATCGGTAGCAACTTTATTGGGAAATAGAAATTAAGATGAAATCTCTCCATAGATTGCTCCTTTTTTTATTAACAGTGGGATGTTTTTTTTCTTTTTCCTCATTTTGTGATGAGAAGGAATATGAAAAAGGAGAGGTATTAGCCATTAATCCCCAGTTTCTTCATCCCACTCAGGCTATTTATGGCAGGATTGAAGTGGAATGGTATATTAAAAACTTAAAAGATCTAATGAACGATGAGGGGGTAGAGGCTGTTCGTGATTATTTTAAAAAAAAGTCTGGCAAAATAATTATTGGCCCAAAAAACAGCAAATGGTTAGTTGATGGTCATCATCATGCTAAGGCTTTAGATGTGTTAATAAAAAGCGATAAAAGATTTCGAGATATCTCGTTTTATGTAGAGGTCATAAAAGAGTGGAATGAGTTAACGGCTAAAGAATTTGAACAGGCGATGAAAAAGGGCAATAAAAAAGGTGAAACAGGTACCTCCGCCTTTGTTTACTTAAAGGATTTAAAAGGCATGACAAAAAGCTTTAATAGCCTTCCTAAAAGATTATCCTCCTTAAAAGATTCACCATTTCGAAGTGTAGTATGGATTTTAAAGAAAGAGGGGATTATTGAGGAAAGTGATAATGTTCCTTTTCAAGAATTTGTTGTTGCAGACTACCTTAGAAAACATATTAAAATCACTCCAGCCCTCACTCCAAAGGACTATGAACGAATCCTAAAAGAGGCGATAGTGTGGATAAAAAAAGCAGATAAATCGGATTTGCCAGGCTTTATTAAAAAAACAACAAGTCAATGTGTTAAGGTATTAGAAACTCTAGAACTTTATATTCCAAATTAAAAAAACGTATAGGAAAACTATGAAAAATATAATTGGGCTTATTATTTTTCTTATCTCTTCATTTTTATCTGGCGCTGAGGTTCTAAAACTAAGTAAAAATAGATCTGGTTTAGCCATTAGTAATGATGTTGATAATATCTGGGTCATCGGGCAAAAAATTTGTATAGATGCTAGAAATGGAGAACGTTTCTGCGGAGTCGTAGTAAAGGTGAAAACTGAAGGTGCCATATGCAAAATGGAAGCACCTGCTTTAGCCGTTGAGATTGGCGATACCGTTACGATGGTAGAACCCCTAGATAAACTGAACTCTGATAACAATAGGAATAAAACAACTACAGAAAAGGGAGCCAAAAGAGGATTGGTTGTGGGGCTTGGAGGAGGATTGGTTCTCGGGGATTTGAGTATCGATCCCAATACCACAGAGAGCGATTGGAAAAAAGGAATAAGCTTAGGCTTGTTTTTAGAAATTCCGATTGGGTATGGAACGTTTTCATTGCAGCCAGGTCTA
>SHZA01000007.1 GCA_009692515.1 Bdellovibrionales bacterium | reverse complement strand
TTGTGAATCATCAAAATAAAAATAATAATTAGCGGAACCAAGCTAAATAGATTAACCCCTAAACGAAACCACAGCAGTTTTGTGATTTCTGAGGGCAACACCTCTGCACTCTCACTCAAGGACTTAAATAGTTTATTCACCTTATGCTGTGTAGGAATGTCTAGGACTACCCAAATAACACCCGAAAATAAAAATAGCACAAAGGCAATACTCAACCAACCTAAGCTCCACACTCCCCCCAAATTGGTGCCCATTAAAATACCGGAGAGAACACTCACAACAATCAATGGAGCCGTAAATACCGAATCCATCCAGGTGACAGTTTGATAGGTGTAGCGAACGATATCGGCCTTTTTTGATAACAGCCCGCGAGTCTCCCACAGAGTTCCGATGACCGCGTTAGCAAACACTAATGTGACCGAGAGAATATGAAAAAATTTAGCATGGAGATAAAGTTCTGGCCTAGAAAAGGCGGCCTTAAAGGCCACAGGAAAAAGTAGTCCCAAAATAATCATGAAGGCCATGAGGCTCAAATAGAACTTCAAAAGAGAGGATATTTTAGACATGGGTGGTTTCCAATCGCACCCAAGGATTCATTGAATTTACAAGGTAGGAGATCTCACCTCGATGAATATGAATAGAATCTGGCCTACGTTTAAAAAAAGGCCCCTCACAAATAGTTTCAAGTTTTTCTGTAGGCACCGAAACAAATTCCGCATTATAAAAAGAGCTATTCACATTTACAAAATCGAAAGTTTTCCCTTTGTTAAAAAAAGAGATGTCGTTATACAAACAATAATCGCTAGAAAATTTAATTCCATTAGTCTCCGTCAGATAGGGAGCCTCGGTTTCAAGTTCAAAGCGGTGCCCTTTAGCTAGTAGAGATAATTTTAGTTTGTCCGATAACTGAAACTGCAAGGGCAGGAGCTGTCCGCAAGCATAAATTTTAGTGACAAGCCACTCGGCAAAATCACAAACGACTCCGATGGGAGTTCTTTGAGTTTCTTTAGAAACAAAAGGGGAATCACAAAAAACAAAAATACCTTTTCGTCCATTGGCATCCTGAACAAAAGTATTTATCTCTAATCTAGATTTTTTAATAGCTGCCAGTTCCGGCTTTGGATATCGCAGCTCGTAAAAATTGTAGCTAATCCAATATTCTGGCGCTTCATCATCGGCCATAAAACGAATGGGCATTAAACGAAAGTTGGAGGGCAGCGCTTTTTTTACCTTTTCAATTTCATTGGGTGTCAGCTTAAAATTAATAAAGATAGGATTTTTAGTCTCTAGATTAAAACAGGTCCTGAGCCCTAACCCCAATTCCATAAATTTAAAAATTATTTTTTTTAATAAAAACATATTTTCTTTAGCCCATTTTCAACACCAATTTATAAAGAAATCCTACGACGGGGATGACACCTATGGATTCCATGGGGTCATAATACTCTCTTTGGTAGATAATTTTGCCCATCTCAATCTCTGCGTGAACTAACCCATGAATAGTAAATCGAAACGGGGTGAACTTAATTTTCATATTAAGGACCCACCTCCAAATAACAAGGGTCTCTCCATCATGAACCAGTGAGAACTGAAAAGGTTCAGTTCTTACTCTAGGTACATACTTTTGTAGCATGGCAAGTACAGCTAATTTGCCGTGAATTTCATGGACAGGATCGATGTAATGAACCTGGTCGGCAAACACACTACCCATGCAATCTAAATAGGGCTTAATGTCGGCCTGTTTTAAAAGGACACTAGAGGCGTATTCTATTTTTTTCCCTACTGAAGATAGTTGTGAATATTCCACTACACTCATTGAACGCTCACTTTACTTTATGCTAAGGGAATCAAAACATCATCCCACGAGTGAATGCCACCTTATCACTTCCCTTTAAACGAATAGCTTCGATAAGCCAACCCGAGTCACCTTTACGTAGTTCAACCTCTCGCTCATTCGTTTCGAGCGTAGTCTCTGTTCCTTGTTTGTTTTCTAGAGAAACTTGATACCTAACCTTAGCTTTGTCCAGCTCGATAAAACTATCAAGAACGTTGATATTTTCTATTTTAATCTGCCCATTGAGGTAGGTAAGTTTAAACTCTTCATCCGACATCCGTTCAAAGGCTCGTTTAAAATCGCCTGCTGAAGCCTCTATCAATCGCCGCTTGTCTCCCGGGCTCTTTGCAGAGGCAGAGAGCTGAACAAATAGTTTAACAACCTCCGACGGGCTTTGAGTTGCAGAGGCCGTACTCTCCGTTAACTTAAATTTAGTACAGGCTAAGAATAAAAAAGGCATTATCAGAATTAGTTTTTTCATAGATTTTTATTGTAATGGGAAAATGAAAATCTGGCAAAAAAACTTTTCTTTTTAAGAGACTCTTTCGGGAACCTGTCTTTTCCGCTAGACTGATTCGATGAAGGCTACAGGGATCATTATTGGCGCGGGTATCATAGGCAGTGCCATTGCTTATGAACTTTCCAGAAAAGGACTCACCGATTTGCACGTGGTAGATCCCGATCTGGAGGGGACGTTAAGTAGTACCGAAAGAAATGCGGGCGGTGTGAGGCATTTATGGGAGCAGCCCATTAACCGTGAGCTTGCCAGACACTCCATTGCACTTTTCGAAAAGATTAAGACCGAAATTGGTTTTCATCAAACAGGTTACCTTTGGCTGTTCGGAAAGGGAGAGGAAAAATCTGGAGAGGACATGCTGGCACGCACTCAGAGCCACCAATTAAACTATGAACAGCTTTCAATCTCCGAAATCAAATCTAAATATCCTTTTATTGATAAAACCGATGATTTAGCCTTTGCCATCTTTGGAGCTAGAGATGGGCTCATTAATTCAAATAGTTTAAAGCAATACTTTCGTAATGAGGCTAAAAAAAGAGGGGTCATTTTTCATGATCGTCATGTGGTCCATGGAATGAAAGAGACTCCCCATGGTGCTGAAATCAGCCTATCCACAGTCACCTCAGATATTGCGGCCGAAGATCATTTGAAAAATCCCTTTCCTCTTTTAAAAAAAGAGGGAGACCTCAATTGGCAGGCCGACTTTGTAATTTTGGCTGCGGGGGCATGGTCAAGAGAACTATTATTACCCCACATTAAACACCCATTGATTTCACCTATTCGTCGACAGATTGTGCTTTTTAAGGCGGAAAATTTCGACATGAATAGTTATGGAATGGTCGTAGACACCTCTCGTGTTTATTTTCACCCCGAAGGGGGCAATATTTTAGCGGGATTGGTTTTAAAGAATGAGGCCCAGGGCTATAGATTTGACGTGGATAAAGATTTTTTTGAATCTCATCTTTGGCCCGCTCTTTATGAAAGGTCTAGTTCTTTAGAAAAGCTAAAGCCCATTACGGGATGGGGAGGACTCTATAGTTATACCCCCGATACCTCTGGAATCTTAGGCAAGATTCCCAAAACTAAATCGCTGTATGAGTGCCATAGTTTTACAGGTCGCGGAGTGATGCAAAGTTACGGTGCGGCTATTGCGATAACCGAACTTATTATTAATGGAAGATTTGAAACCCTTCAGGCCAGCTGTCTTTCTCGAAAGCGTTTTCTAGCAGGCAATGAATCCGAATTACTCCCAGAGGGACTTCATATTTAATTTTATTTAATAAAACTATAATAGCAAAGATACCTAACAATTAAGGCGTGTTCCTACCTCTTTTATAACCTCGCTTATAAATTCCCGAATATTTCCGGCATTAATAATAGGTCCCGCAGAATGGGTGGAGGTGCCTGTGGTTCCTTCGGTTCCCCCTTTAAGATAGAAGGAGGCTCCAGAGCGATGGAGCGCAGCAGATCGGCATCCTAATAGCGCGGGCATAATTAGGGTCCTTAAACTCATGGCCCCAGCTCTTTTTTAAATGCTAAAGAACCCTAAATTAAATTGACTCATCATTCCTCATTTTAATTTAGACAAGCCGAATCTAGTTTTAAGTTAACAGGGGCGAGCCCAGCCAAGAAAGTGGTTCTGCGTTAACTATTTTCGCAAAGAAGCTAACCCTCTTTTCTAACGCACCTAGCGGCCATTTTAAAAGGACCAGACGGTAGCCGAACTCACCTAAAACTAAAACGATTACTCAGATTTTTTAGTCCTTCTTCCGATACCTTGAATATATCTCAAGGAGGAATCATGGTTAAAAAACCTGTCGCAAAAAAGTCACCCACGGAAACTGGGAAAGATAAAATAGGTAAAGTTGTTAAACCGCAAGAGAAACAGATTTCTACTGCATCGAAAAAAAAGGTAGATTCTCAAACGCCAAGAGCCGATCGGAACTGTGCTATTGCCTCTTGTAAACGCGAGTACCGCGCTAAAGGATACTGCAATAGCCACTACAAAAAATGGAAACAGGGCGCCTATGGTATTGCAAGATTCTCCTCCTGTGGAGATCTTGATTGCACAAAACCTATGTCGATGAACCGACACGGATACTGTGAAGATCACTTCCAAAATTATTATGTCAAAGGGTTAGCTGTTACCAAAGCAGCGCCTATTGAAAAACCCACCCCGGTTAAAAAAGAGGCTGTCGCCTAATATTTTATTTTCACAAAAAGGGGATCGTTCTTTTTTGAACGATTTCCTTTTTCTTTTCATTAGAATATTTTTGAGTTAGCCTGATCATCAAATGGGAAAACTCGCAGATAAATTACTAGCCTCAATCCCCGTTATTACCGTTGAAGTCACTCCCCCTAAAGGGGCGGGAATCAAAAAACTAATTAAAAATGCAGAGCTACTAAAGCCGATGGTGGATGCTATTAACATCACCGATTGCCAGCGCGCATTGGTAAAGATGTCTAGCTTGGCTGCATCTCGAGTGCTTTTAGACCATGAGATCGAACCGGTCTTTCAACTCACCTGCCGAGACAGAAATAGAATAGCATTGCAATCTGACTTGATGGGCGCCGGAGCTTTACAAATCCCCAACATTCTCTGCCTCACAGGAGATCCTGTAAAGGTAGGCGACTGTCCCGATGCAAAACCTGTTTTTGAATTAGAGTCGATTAGGCTTTTGCAATTAGCGAAAAAACTTCAAAAGGGCCAAGATGATAGCGGTCACAAAATGAATGCCCCTACCCGTTTTTTACTGGGTGCAGCGATTAATCCCACTCTCCATGGAAATTCGAGTCAGCTGAGTCGAATGGCAAAAAAAATTGAAGCGGGTTGCCAGTTTTTTCAAACTCAGGCCAATTATGATTTAGAAGATTTTAGAGGTTTTTGCTTTGAAGCCCAAAAATTAAATACCAAGGTATTAGCCGGTATTTTAATTTTGCACTCTTATGAAGCCGCTCTTTACATTCATGAGAATATTCCGGGCATTCAAATTCCTCCTTCAGTCTTAGAGAGATTTAAAGGCTCTCCTAATGGCGAACAAACCGGAATCGATTTTGCAATCGAATCTATGATTACCTTAGCCTCTGTGGTCAATGGATTTCATGTGATGTCGATACGTGAAGAGGCCCTCATTGCCCAAGTGCTGGAGACATACCATGGAAACACAAAAACTAAATCGAACCCCTCTTTACTTTAACCATTTAGATCTCAAAGCGAAGATGGTTCCCTTTGCAGGCTATGAAATGCCTGTGCAATACCAAGGTCTCCTTGAAGAAACTAAAGCTTGCAGGAGAGACGTCGGGATATTTGATGTAAGCCACATGGGGCAGTTTTCTATTCGAGGAAAAACCTCGCTAGAGGAGATGCAAAAGCTGGTCACCAATGATCTTTCAAAAATTAAAATTGGGCAGGCTCAATACCATATGCTTTGTAATGAACGGGGCGGCGTCATTGATGATCTAGTTATTTATCGACGAGACGAGGCCCATATTTATGTTTGCGTAAATGCCTCGAATCGAGACGCCGATTTCACCTGGATGCAGGAGAGACTCCCTCGAACTGTGGATCTCGAAGACCACAGTGAAACCACTTCATTACTCGCAGTGCAGGGCCCCAAAGCAGAACTTCTTCTCAGTGCACTCTCTCCAGATATCAAAAATCATAATCTTAAATACTACTGGGCTGCAGAGGTTACCCTTGCAGGAATTCGCTGTTATCTATCAAGAACCGGATACACTGGAGAGGACGGATTTGAAATCTATCTTCCCCATACCCAAGCCTCACACCTATGGAATATTTTATTAGAAAAAGGGAAACCATTTAATCTAACTCCCTGTGGACTGGGAGCCAGAGATACGCTTCGATTAGAAATGGGTTACCCTCTTCATGGGCATGAGTTATCGACTGAAATCAGTCCTCTTCAAGCCGGGCTTTCTTGGGTAGTAAAGCTACAAAAAACAACACCCTTCATTGGGCAGGAGGCCCTTCAAAAAGAATCTACTGAAGGGTCCAAATCATTATTAAGAGCTTATCGCGTTAAAGACCGAAGAATTGCCCGCCAAGGTTATTCAATTTTCGACAAAGAGGGAAAAAAGGTCGGAACCATTACCAGTGGCACTCATAGCCCTCATTTGGAGGCTCCTATTGCTATGGGGTTTGTGGAAAGGGCCGTGGCCGAAGAGGAGACCCTTTGGGTGGAAATTAGAGAGAGCAAAATTCCATTAATAAAAATAAAACTACCCTTTGTAGCTCCCCATACAAAAAAAATCTAAAACGTATGGGGTTGAAAACTCAACCGATTATTTTGCACCGTGGCTCTTACGTAAAAAAATTCCTTAAGGGGTTCCATTCTTCTGCCCCCGCCTCCCCCCGCAACTAAATAGGTAACCTTCTCTATCTCCGCTTGAATAAAACTGTGATAATGACCGCCTAGCCAGGCCTTGACACCGAAACGGGTGAGCAACTTCATTAAATTCATAGACTCTATGGCGTTAGCTAATTTCAAATAGGTTCTCTGGCCTGGGACGACCGGTAGGTAATGACTTAGAACAATAGTATGAACGGCTACTGGCTCTTTTAATCTCTTCTCTAGCCATTCGGACTGCTCCTCCCCAATAATTCCATCGGCCGAATCTAAAATTAAAAACCGACAATTTCCTAGCGTGACATCGTAATGTGAGGGGCCCATCAGATCTCGAAAATGGGTCCAACCCTCGTCAAAAACATCATGATTTCCGATCACGTAAATGGCCCTGTTTTCAAATCCAAATTCCTTCACCTGGGCTATAAAGGTTTCGAAATCTCCCTTAATCCCTTTATCGATCATATCGCCTAGAAAAATAATAAAGGCGTCACTATGATCCTGAGCCGCCTGCAGGATCACACGAAGTCTCGACGTGTCATTTCCGCCCAGGTGAACATCTCCCACCATTGAAAAGGTAAAGTCTCCGGAGGAAACTCCCGTTACAGAAAAGGAGGGGGCCACCAAACGACTACTCTCCTTAAATCTTTCTTCGTGACCACTCTTTGCGACACAGCCGCCTAAAACTATTAAGCCCAATCCGAGAGTGACTTTTCTCAGGAGTCCACCCTTTTTCAGAACCCAAAAGCCATCCCACTTTGGCGCTCTTTTTCCTTCTATCAACCTCTGCATCTTTTTTTCTGTCCTATATTCCAAAAAGATTCCCTCGTCGCCCTTAATAGAAATGTGATTCTTTTTTTGATCCCACAGATCGTAGTATACCTTTATTTTATTTGCTAACTCTTATTGCCGTATTGGAATCTTTTTTCTATATTCATTCCATTATGGCTCAAAAGAATTCGCATCTCACTAAAGAGTATCAGGGACTTTGGAAAGAGCATGGATTGGACGCCGTGGTACTTAAGAGGAAAAAAAAACAAAAAAAAACGAGAGGCATTCCTAAAGCACCTGTGGGGACGAAGTCTTTAGCAGAGATTCAAATATGGTTAGGAGAATGTCGTCGCTGCGGCCTCTGTAAGGAAAGAGATAAGATCGTTTTCGGGTCTGGAAATCCAAAGGCCAAAATTCTTTTTATCGGTGAAGGGCCTGGTAAGGCCGAGGACAAAAGTGGAGTTCCCTTTGTAGGTCGAGCGGGAGTACTTTTAGATAAAATCATCGAAGCCATGTCGCTGACTCGTGATGAGGTCTATATTGCGAATATCGTAAAATGCCGTCCGCCCAAAAACAGAGTTCCTACTGAGGAGGAGATCGATCGGTGCCTACCTTTTTTACAATCACAGATTAAGGTGATTCAACCGAAAATGATTGTGACATTAGGACTTACCGCCTCAAGCATTCTGATAGGAGATGATTCTCCCATGGGACAGCTTCGAGGGAAATTTCATAAGGTCGCTTGGAGCCCTTCTATTCCACTGATGGCCACCTACCATCCGGCCTATCTCCTACGAAATCCGGCAGCTAAAAAGGTGGTTTGGGATGACATGAAACAGGTTCTAAAAAAAATGAAGGAATCCCATTAATGCGAAGATCCTTTTTAATTATTATCTCCCTGTTTTCTTTGGCTACCTTTGCCCAAGCAACGGTTCCGGTGCTCCAGATTGCAGATACTATTAATCCAGGAACTGCCGATTATATTATTTCAGAGATCGAAAACGCAGAAAGGTTAGGCGCCCCTTTTCTAATCTTGCAGTTAGACACTCCAGGAGGTCTTTTAAATTCAACAAGGCAGATCATTCAATCCATGTTGAATAGCCACATTCCGATTGTCGTATGGGTAGGCCCCAAAGGGGCTCGAGCAGGAAGTGCAGGGGCCTTGATCACCTTTGCTGCCGATATTTCGGCAATGGCACCAGGGACTAATATTGGAGCGGCTCATCCGGTTGAGGCTAGTGGTCAGGTCCAGGATAAGGTACTTGCTGAAAAAATAACTAATGATACGGCCGCTTTTGCAGAAAGTTTAGCCAGAGTTAAGGGAAGAAATATAGAGTGGGCGCAAAGTTCTGTAAGAAATAGTAGTGCAATCTCCTCTGAAGAGGCTCTAAAACTCAAGGTAGTAGATCTTATTGCAAATGACCTAGATGATCTGGAAATTAAATTAAGAGGTTTCGCTTCTCACACCTCTAAAAATGCCAAGGGCGCCCTCCCCGCAGTCAAGAGCACCCTTAATATTATAAGACCCACATTAAAACAGCAGGTGGTCTCATTTTTTGCAAACCCTACACTCGCCTATCTCATTTTAAGTTTTGGAGCTCTCTGTCTGTGGATTGAACTTTCGCATCCGGGAATTTTTTTTCCAGGCATTCTTGGTGCACTCTGTCTTTTAATTAGTTTAGTTTCCTTTCAATTACTTCCCATTCGATTAGGAGCACTGGGAATGTTACTTTTAGGAATTATTCTTTTAATTATTGAGCTTTATGTTCCCTCTTATGGAGCCTTGGGAATAGGGGGGATTCTTGCTTTTGTTCTAGGCTCTTTATACCTGATGGATACCACCATTCCAGAATTTCAGATCTCCACCTTACTTATTTTTCCGATTGCCACCTGTTTTGCTATTGTGGTTTGTATTCTCAGTTTTATACTTTTAAAAACACGCCGTCTTAAAGTTACCGATAGCTACCTATCTTTAGTGGGACTTTTTACCGAGGCCAATACCGATATTACCGATCGAACAGGAAATGTTTTTTTAAATGGAGAACTTTGGTCTGCAAGAAGCGCAGATGGCACCTTGATTTCCAAAAATTCCAAAGTATTAGTCCAACAGGTTAATGGCTTAGTGTTAACAGTAATTCTACAGGAGAAAAAAAGATGAGCTTTGCTTTTATTATTATTATATTTCTAGGCGTGATTCTTATATCGTCGATAAAAATACTTCAAGAATACGAACGCGGGGTCATTTTTAGATTGGGTCGCAGCATAGGCTGCAAAGGGCCAGGGATAGTTATTTTGCTTCCAGGGATCGATAGAATGGTAAAGGTCAGCCAACGATTGATCACTACCGACATTCCGCCTCAAGATGTCGTCACCAAGGATAACGTTTCGATTATAGTCAATGCGGTACTTTTATTTCGCGTGATAGACCCTGAAAAGGCCATTCTCAGTGTGGAGAGTTATCTGGAGAGCACCTACCAATATGCACAGACTACTTTAAGATCGGTTTTAGGTTCAGCAGAATTAGATGATGTATTGAGTGAGCGAGAAATACTTAACCGAAAGGTCCAAGAGATTTTAGATGTTCACACCGAGCCCTGGGGAATTAAGGTCTTGGCAGTTGAGATCAAGCAGGTCGATCTTCCTAAAGAGATGCAACGGGCCATGGCCACTCAAGCTGAAGCAGAAAGACAACGTCGCGCCAAGGTTATTAATGCCGCGGGAGAATTTCAGGCTGCTGAGAAGCTGGTCGAGGCGGCAAAGCTCATTGAGCCCCATCCGATAGCGCTGCAACTACGTTATCTGCAAACTCTTCAGGAGGTAGCAACGGAAAATAATTCCACCACCATATTCCCGTTTCCCATGGATTTAGTCAGGCCCTTTCTGGAAAAACTAACAAAATAGGAACCCTAAAAAAATGAAGATGCTAAAAGGATGTTTATGGGCGCTCCTACTCATCACCTGTTGGGTGATTGGAATAAAGTATGAGATCGATCTAGTGGTACTTCATGCCACCGCCCAGTTTCTACAAACAGACTACACGAGAGTTTATGCGCAAAACGGAATTCTAGGTCGTTACTTTTATGGCCCATTTTCTCTGGTGTTGATTAAACCACTAGGTTTCTTTTCCTTTCCAGTCGTAAAGTATTTCTGGCTTTGTTTACAGACGTGTTGTTTGTTTATTTTCTGGCGAGGGCTGACCGCCCTTTACCCTTTCTTAAAAGACAAAAAATGCTTTTGGGGATGGTTGCTAATTTGGATTATTTCAATCAATCCGATTCATAATAATTTTCAGAGTAACAATATTCAGATTATATTGGGCGCTTTATTAATCGTTGCAGAGCAGCTCACCCGAGTGAACTCTTCAAAACGAGACACTCTCGGAGGCATTTTAGTGACCTTTGCTGCGGGAATAAAGGTTTTTCCAGCTTTTTTAGTCGTCTACTATTTTCTGGCGCGTAATAACGCCACAAAAAAAGGAATTATTTTAGGCTGTCTTTTTGTAGCCTTTCTTCCATTTTCTATTTTAGGAATTGGGCCGACCACCTTTTTATACCGGGGTTTTTTTAGTAATCTTACCAACTATTCGGTGGAGAATGGACTCATCAAAATCAATGATATTCTTTGCCTCCCGTCGCTTTTAGCCAGACTAGGATTTTCTGCGACCGGCGGCCACATTTTAGTTCTAATCATTTCCGCACTCTTTTTCATAGCCGTCCTGTGTGCCAGGAGAGGTTTTAAAACGAATAGATTTTTAGAACCTCATTTTTTAGCTATGGCCTGGGCTCTTTCTATTTTCTTAAATCCTAGTAGTCGCCCACATTATTTTATTTTTTATATTCCGGCCTTCTGTTCGATTCTTGAGGTTATTTATAGTCATTCTAGAACCTGGCTATTAACTCTAGGACTTATCATATCCACGTTAATGGTCGCGTTCACTGCAGAGGGTGTGATGGGAAAACATTGGAATGAAATATTGGAAGCGGCCAGTATTCCTACTTACGGTATGCTGCTTTTAATTATCGTTTTAGGGCTTGCCATTGAGAAGGACCGGAGAACCGCTAGAAATAGTTCACCAGTAAATTAGAAATTTTAATGATGCCGACGGTGTCTGCGTTTTCCATGGCGTCCTCTTCCGTGATGACGCTTTACCGAATGGGTTTTGCCGGCTTTTGAAATTCTTTTGTGAGAGGGTGTGCTGTTCCCTAGACCTACAGACTTCAAGGAAAATTTTGATCCAAAAAAGGGAATCTTATGCGACCAAGAGGTCAATTGCTGGGTCATTTTTTTCCCAAAGAGGCCTTTTTTATAAAGAGTCACTCCGCCGTAAGCTAAAGATAAAATCAAAGCAATTGGAACTATTTTTCTAAATAATTGCTTTATTTTCCAAATTAAATCTGACATCAACCCCTCGCTCTCAAACTTTGGACGTAGCTTTAAACAGCACTCGCCATCTCATAGTTACTGTTACGCAACTCCTGTGCCTAACGGGTCTGCTTTTAATGAAAAGATAAATAAACTAGAATCTTATCCCTTTTTCCTTTCTTTTGTAGCTGTCGTGATGGCTTCAGAGACAGCTGTCTATTTGTTAAACACCGTTGCCTTTTTTTGATTTTTTTGAGGCAGAAGGTTTAAAGGCATGCGTTCCGCCAATTAAGGAGATATTTTCGTATTTAATCTTTTTTAAGCACGGCCCTCCTGTTTTTATGTCTAGGCATTTTTCCTACATAATTTTCGAGTATCCTATTTTAAGAGGGTGAAGTTTCTGATTAGGGGGATACCCATTGAACGGTGAAGTTAAAAAGATGGCTAAACTATGGGCCTATGCTCCTGTCGGCATCATCCTATTGTTCTACTGCGCTTCTTCATTTCCCATAACTCCAGCGAAGCAGCTTTATGAAGACATCACGAAGACCGTTTTAGGGGAAAGCAGAGAACCTTCGATGGGGGCGATTCGTGGGAACAAAGATGAAACAGATATCAGAACCCTTTTTCAGTCTACCGATGGAAGGGAATTGATTGTTAAGGTGTGGAGCCCAAGAGTGCACCCGTTTAAAAAAGCGCCGGCCTATACTATAGAGAGGGAATGTCTTCCTGGAGAATACTTTGAAAGTACCGTTGGGATTAGGGACCTAAATAGATCATTGATTTTACAAAAACTTGAAATAGGAGGGAAAATTTCCCATGTCTTTCAATGGAATAGCAAAACAAAGGAATTAATACCAGGCACCGCTCCTTTAGAGGCACCTCAGCAGTGGACCTCTATCGGTAGGATCGTTGATAATAAATTTTCTGGAGGGTGCGTATATGAACCCTCATCTCTTAATCCCAATGAAGATTCCGAAACCTATCTTTTAAAGCAAATTGAAATCGCAAAGAACACAAATGTTACCGATATTATTTTCCCTAAAACTGTGTTCGATTTCATTTCCGGACAACCCGTTAATATTCAGGGTGATTACTCCGTGACTCTTAGCCAACTCAAAGATATCTCCCTCGATTTTAATAATTCAGCATTTCTCCTGAGGCCCAATACAGGGGGCCTCAAATTCACAAACTCTCAGAGAGTGGCCATTAAGAATCTTACTCTCGATTGGGCAAAACCGAAAAGTTTGGCCCCTGATCAATACACGGGAATGGTGGTTCATGGCATCTTTGCCGTTAGCGAAGGAAATTCAGACCTGTGGTTTGATAACATTAATTTTCGACGAGTTCCTGGTTGGGCCTTTTATTTTGATACTTTGAGAGGCGGGCTCATTTCGAATTGTAATATCGGTTCCTATCCTTCTGATCATATTGAATCGGCTAGAAAAGGAGGGGTGAAGGCCTTTAATACCCAGGATTTAATCATTCGTCAGAATTCATTTTCTCATTTAGGAGATGATGCCATTTCACTGCATGGTCAATTTGCCGTCGTTAATTCGGATGTCTTTCCTTTGAAAACTACAAAACCACAGGAGGAACCCTTAAGCTGCGTGGGATTAGGGTCTAGCCTGGGTCCTATAATACAAAATGATAATTTAGGATTCTTTTCTGAAACGATGGGATATCAGGGGGCACTCAAAGTTAGATCTACTGAAAAATTTTCTCCGCTAGACGAAAAAATTCCAGATTACTGTAAAGGATTTGCAAACTGTAGCAGGGTTTGTTTTGTTCCAATCACTAAATTCACTCCAATCAAGGGAGGGGTTGCCACTAGCCTCACTCAGCTTCCCTCCCTTTTTATTATTCATGGAAATAATATTTCTAAGATCAAGGGGCGAGGTATTGTGGTTCAAGGTAGCAACGGAATCCTTTCTGAAAATATTGTTTCCGATACAGAGGGGGCTGGGATTCAGCTCACGGCCGACCTGGGTAATCAAAGTTCAGGACCTGGGGCCTTTAATATATTGCTAAAAAACAACAGACTACAAAGTGTGGCCACTAATGCGGAGTACTTAAGGGATATTGACTCAGGCTTTGGAGGTATCTCTCTTGTAGCAAGCCGTAAGGACCGCGATGGGAGATCTATTTTAATCTCAGCACCTCTAATACAACACATTCGTATTGAAGGCGCTCAGTCTTCAATAGAAAACGCAGGATCTGTAGCCCTCCAAATTAGCTCCGCTGAGAATATAGAGGTAAAATCTCTTCTTATTGGGAATTCAGGATTAATTAGAAATCTGAGCTCAGGAAGTTTATCTGGCTCTCAGGCCGAGGGTTCCGTGCTGCTTACGAGGTGCCAAGACATCGATCTTTCCGGGCTCTCGTCCCCTGCTCTGATGAAAAGCGATGAAGCTAGAAATCGAACTCTTGTTATCGATGCACAATATGTAAATAAAATTACAATCCCATTAACTACTAAAGGACTGCCCAACGAAACGGCCAACACTATATGGTTCACCACCTTCAGAAATTGGTTTAAAGAGGACCCCACAAAACCAAAAAGAGATCTTATTTTTTCTATTAACGCCCCCTCTTTATCTTTGTTTAAGAGTAGACCTCCCATTGAAGTGTTCCATGTCATTGGGGGGAAGATAGGGGACAAGGAAAAGGTTAACCTGGGTGCGGCAATCCCCATCACCATTTCTAGTAGCCTATGGACCTCTAAAACCCCAATGAGCTGGCAGTCCCCTGATCGAGTCCAATTACGCCCCACGCTAAAAAACAACTATCCCAATCTATTTCTTTTTATCGAATCGATCCAATTACAGCCTGAAAAAATTTCCCCTTTTCCACAGGAGGGTTGAGTTTTTCTTTTCTAAAAGTTACCATTAGTGCCAATCAGGAGACTGGCATGGCACAAAATCTTTTCACCGATTTTCCCGACCGCATTGAACAACTAAAAAAATACTGTGAACTTTCTAAACTAGCAGTTCCACTTGAAGAGGCTTTTGGAGAAAAAAACTTTTTCAAATCTCCAGAGGAGGCCATGGAGTTTTATTATGGAGTGCTTGAGGAATTAGGCAAATTAGCTGGAACCGTTATTCGCCCACAGGCCGAGGCCGTTGACCGTATAGGAGCCCATTTAAAAGAGGGTGAGGTCATCCTACCTGCGCCTCTAGAGGAAAATATTAAACGCCTAGTAGAGCTCGGCGTTTTCAGTGGTTTAGCCAGTAGAGCTAATAATGGGTTTAATCTGCCCCAATCGGTACAGGCAATGGCCTTAGAAATACTGGCCCATGCTTGCCCTAATACCGCACTCACGGTAGCGGCCTACTCTATGGTTCCCTTTGTAGAAACCTGGGGTACTGAGGAACAGAAAACACGCATTTTACCCAAACTACTTTCTCTAGAATGGAAAACTTCGATGGCACTCACAGAGCCCAGTGCGGGTTCTGATCTTGGGCAATTAAGAACCTCCGCTAAACGTGTAGGGGATCAATATATTGTTAACGGAAATAAAATCTTCATCACCAGTGGTTCCGGAGATGTCACCTTTGCCTTAGCGAGAACAGATCCTACTAGCAAAGGCCTTGAAGGCTTATCGGTTCTTATTATCCCAAGAAAAATCGGTGAAAAAGATAACTACCGAGTGACTCGAATTGAGGAAAAGGTTTGCCTTCATGCTTCACCTACCTGCGAGATCGTTTTTGAAAATTCAATAGGAGAACTTTTAGGACCTGAAGGAGAGGGTTTTAAGGTGATGTTGGATTTGATGAACGATGCACGCTTAGCTATGGCTGCTTTAGCTACTGGGATTGCCTGCGCTTCTTTAGAAGAGGCTAAAAACTATGCTAAGCAGAGAATCACTATGGGAAAACCCATTTTTCAGCACCCGATGGTAGCCGATATGATTTATGAAATGGAGATGGAAATTTCCGCGATGCGCGCTTTAGTGAATGAAGGCGCGATGTCGTTTGACTTAATGAGAGTTGCAAAAAAACAGGGTGATGATAAGGCCTTTAAAAAATGGAGAAAACGTTATCGTCGACTCACACCCCTGTGTAAATATTATTGCTGCGAAAAGGCTATTACGATTTCAAGAAATGCGGTTCAACTTTTTGGTGGCTATGGAGTTTGTAAAGATTATCCAGTAGAGAGATTACTACGAGAAACTATTATCTATCCGATTTATGAAGGGACTTCACAGATCCAATCGTTAATGGTTTTAAAAGATACTTTAAAAGATGTCGCAGTGAATGCCACTGGATTTTTAGGGTCGCTAGCAGGAGCATGGGCAGAGGCGAAAATAACAAGAGATCCTATTAAAGCGAATCTTTTGAAGGGTAGAAATGAATTAAACCTCGCGATTAAATCTATTTTGATGAGTATTTTAAAAGATAAATTTAAATCGGATATCGATTCGCTAAAACATTCTAATATTCAACAATTTTTAAAGGACTTTTCATTAAATCTTTTAACCTCAAAAACGGATCTCACCTATCCTTTTTTAGTGGCCGAACGGCTAGCTAGGATTACGAGCGATTATTATGCTCTTAAGTCTTTAAGTGACCATCTACCGGCAGGGGATACCGCTAGAAGAGAGCTTATTTTGAATTTTGCAGAGCTAGTGTTGCCTAGAATGAAGATGGAAAATGAATACATGATTCATAGGTTACCCTCCACCATCAATTACATGAAGCGTCAAATTGTTTAGGTCTTTTAGCATGGCGTAGAGGATTATCGGCTGCTATATTCTCGCCATGATTTGGATAGTCGCCTCTATTTTGTGTGTGGGTCTTTTATTCCTTCTTTTTTCTGTATTTCATAAATCTAATCAAAATCAATTGGGTTCCGGTTTTAAACTACTCCAAGACTCCGTTGAAGGGCTGCAACGAAACATACTACTTTCACAAAAGGAATTTGAAAAAACCTACGATTTACAGAGCACCTCGCAACGAACTGAAATACAGGATGCGATTCAGAACAGCCGTAAAGAGATGCAGGCAGGGCTGGCTAATACCACCTTAATTCTTGAACAAAAGGTGGCTCACATTGATCAACGATTGGACCAACAATTAACCTCTCTCTCTCTGAGTGTGGGAACCAAATTAGAACAAAACCTTAAAGATGGTTTTTTACATTTCGAAAAGATTCAAACCCACTTGAAACAGGCTGAGCTGCAGTTACAGAATTTAAATACAGTGGGACAATCGATTAATGATCTTAATAATCTGCTAAAACTCCCTCATTTGAGAGGCAATTTTGGAGAGGCTATTTTAGAACAATTACTCACCGATCTATTACCGCAGGATGCTTTTGAATTGCAATATCGAATCGTTCCAGGATCTGCAGAGCGGGTAGATGCCGTGATTAAATATCCTACTAAAGTACTTCCCATTGATAGTAAATTCCCGAGAGAACAGGTGCTTCCCTTATTTGAAACCAATGACCCTTTAAAACTTGAGGTAGCCAGAAAAAATCTTTCCGATGTGATGAAGGGTCTCGCAAAAAGTATTCGCGATAAATATATTCATCCAGAGCATGGCACGACGGAACTAGCCCTTCTCTTTGTTCCCAGTGAAACCCTTTATTTTGAAATTCTAAAAAATTTAAAGCTTTGTGAGGATCTTGCCAAACTTAAAATTTTTGCCGTCTCTCCCAACACTCTTTCAATCACACTTCACTCGCTAGCCTTATCGCGAAGTTACTACGACATGGCCAAAGGGGTAGAAAAGACCATTTTAGAAATTAAAAAATCTCAGCAGCATTTTAAAAACTTTGAAGGTCGTTTTTTAGAGGTTGGAAACTCTTTAGAAAAGGCACAGACCGTCTTTAATACTGCCAATACCCACCTTTCGAGGTATCAGTCTTCGGTCACTCGTTTAATAGGAACTGAAGATGAGGGCTCCCTGCCCACACAGATTGGCGCACTGCCCCAATCTACGAGCTAATTAATTATTGCAAGGTCATTGCCGTAGCCTATTTTATTTGAAATAAGAAACTCACATGAATCAATTTAATTCCAAATTGCCCCCACAAAACCTGGAGGCTGAACAGTCTGTCCTTGGTAGTATCTTAATTGATAACCAGGTCTTTCATAAGGTGATTGAGTTTCTCTCTGCCGAAGATTTTTATCGACCCTCTCATGGAAAAATATTTGGAACCATGGTGGAGTTAATTTCCCACAGCCAACCGATCGATATTGTCACCCTCACCTCCAAGATGAAATCCCTCGGAGTTTATGAAGAGGTCGGAGGGGCGGCTTACTTAGCCGAACTTTTAGAAAGGGTCCCCACCGCTTTAAATGCCGAATATCATGCTAAATTAATTCGCGACCAAGCTATCAAACGAAACTTAGTCACCGCCTGTAATGATATTTCAAGCCGAGGGCTAGACCCGGGTGAAAGTACTGAAGAGGTTTTAGACTACGCAGAAAAGAAAATTTTTGCTCTTTCTAGTTCCAAACAATCCAGAAGCTTAATTCCTCTAAGAGATATCGTTAAAGATGCCTTTAAAGAGCTTGAAAAAAGATTTGAAAATCAAGGACAACTTACTGGAGTCCCCTCCGGTTTTGTTGATTTAGATAAAATCACACAGGGATTTCAGAAATCGGATCTTATTATTGTGGCCTGCCGTCCTGGAATGGGAAAAACTAGTTTTTCATTAGGAGTCACTCGACATGCGGCGACTCATACCAAGGCTCCGGTTGTCTTTTTCTCTCTTGAAATGGCGAAGGAGCAGATCGTTTCTAGATTACTCGCGGCCGAAGGAAAGGTAGATTCCACAAAATTAAGAACTGGTAAATTAAGTGAACAGGATTGGGACCGCCTCACCCGAGGTGCGGGAAGACTTTCTGAAGCGCCTATTTACATTGACGATACGCCCTCTCTCACCGTCTTAGAAATGAGAAGTAAAGCACGGAAGATAAAAAGTGAACTGGGTGACATTGGTCTTATTGTGGTCGACTACCTTCAGATTATGGGTGCCACCAATAAAAATGATCATAGAGAAAAGGTAATCGCCGATATTTCGCGTTCTTTAAAGGCCTTAGCCAAGGAATTGAATGTGCCTGTATTAGCTCTCTCACAGCTAAATCGCCAGATTGAAAGTCGTCCTGACAAACGACCTATGCTAGCCGATCTTAGAGAGTCGGGCGCGATTGAGCAGGATGCCGATATCATTTTATTCATTCATCGAGATGATATTGAAAATCCACAGCCAGGATCTGTGAGTATGGCAGAATTCATTATTAAAAAGCATCGTAACGGCCCCCAAGGATCTGCAAAGGTAGCTTGGTTAGGACAATATACCTCCTTTGAAAATCTAAGCACTCAATCGATTTAAAATAATAAAAAAAAATAGAACATTCTGACTTTTCTTATGCTACGATTTTACTCGAGACTTAAGGATGCCACAAAAAAATAAAAAACAATTACTTAGCCGACGTAAAAAAGGTGATGCCTTACTCACTCACGTCGTCAAATTGACAGGGTTACCTACCGATGTGCTTACCAAAGAGCTCAAAGAGATTCTAGAACGTAAAAATATTAATCTTAATAATTTAAATTTAGAACAACTAAGGGCTGCCGCCGCGAGTTATGTCAGAGAAATCATGACCTCTCTCCTTGATCGTTGCCATTTAAGAAAAAACGATTCTCTGCATTAAAATCTCATTCCACTTTTTCTTGAGATCCTCAGTGCGTTTTATTGTAAGAGTTGGTTATACTATGCTAGTTTTCTGAGCTTAGTAAGTCCACATAGGAGAAGGTAAATGAAACGCAATTCAAATCTAATATGGGCGGTTATGGGTATCCTTTCGGTGTTGATCTCATCTTGTGCCACCGGGCCAACTCCCTTAGTGACTCAGCAAACGGAGGCCCCTAGTGACTTTACCATTGCAAGTGCTACCCCAACGCAAAATATCATTCCTTTTCAAAAAGAGATAAGATCACGTTCCGCTTCCGATATCGAAAATATGACTATCGATGAGGTCATTCGAATAGAAGATCCCAACACTCAAAACCTCTACGATAATAGTCGCTACGATTTTCCCATTACTATGAATTCTCGTGTTGAGGGATGGATCGATTACTTCACAGGTAGGGGCCGAGGACACATGGAGCGATATCTATCACGTTCTAGTCGCTACATTCCTATGATGAAACAGATATTCAAAAAAGCAGGACTACCCGAAGATTTAGTTTATTTGGCTCTGATTGAGAGTGGTTTTAATTTGAGAGCCAAGTCTAGGGCAAAGGCTACGGGGCCATGGCAGTTTATGAAGGCTACCGGCAAAAGATACGGTCTTAGGGTAGACGCTTGGGTTGATGAGAGAAGAGATCCTATTCGAAGCACCGAAGCGGCTGCCAATTATTTGAAGGATTTGTACCTAATGTTTGAATCTTGGTACCTAGCTGCCAGTGCTTATAATGCGGGTGAATACAAAGTTTTAAGAGCCATTGAGCAAAGTAAAACTAATAATTACTGGAGAATCTGCGAAACTAAGATGCTCCACAGAGAAACCAAGGATTATGTTCCTAAATTAATTGCAGCAGCTATTATTGCAAAAAATTCTAACAAATACGGGTTTTCAGAGGTCGATTATCAGGAACCCTTACAATTCGAGCTTTTTACTTTGCCTGCTCCAGCTAAATTAAAATCGATTGCAAAGATGATTAATATTTCAGAAGACGATATGCTCGACTTAAATCCTTCATTCGCCAGATCGATCACACCCCCTTCAGGCGGACCTTATGAAATCCGAATTCCACCTGGAACCAAGGTACTCCTTGAGAGATCTCTGGCCTCTAGTAAATCCACAATTGAGCTAGGCGATATGCCTTCTCAAATCTCAGTTAAATCTGGCGATACCCTATCCTCTATTGCGCAAAAATATAAAATTAGGGTCAAAGATTTAGCCAATTTAAATAACCTAGGAAATAAGGAGGCTCTAATTCCTGGAAGCATCATAATACTTCCTAAGGAGATCGGGAGTCGCAGTAGTAAAAAACCAATTCAGCTAGCAAAGAGAGAGACCTCCTCCTCACCCAACCAAATAACAAACAACAACTCTACCGAGTTTATTTTGCACACGGTACAAAAGGGTGACTCACTCTGGTCTATCTCTGAACAATACAACGTGACGGTTCAAAGCCTTTTTAAGTGGAATCATTTAAAGCGGTCTCAGATTATCCCAGGAAAACAGATTAAGATCAGACCCGGCAGCACCGGTCAGTCTAATAGTGCTACGTCGAAAAAAGGGACTGCAAAAAAATCATAGTAGTCACCACGACCGTGTGACAATGGCTTTAATATTATTATTTTCTAAAAAGAGTCCGGTATTATTTCAACAATGTAGGCTTTAATATGTTTTTTTGAGTACTGGCCCAAAGACTCCACTATCCGCAGAGAGGTAGAATCTATACTCTCTGAATCATTCATAACTACAATAGCTCTATGGGTTTTTAGAGTATTAGCTAAGACAAACGATATCCTTTTGTCTTCACTCGGATACACAGTAGTCCCTAGCTCAAAGGCGACAAGACCGGAGATCTCCCAGAATCCATAGGCGTCACGAAGGTTTATCCAATCAAGTTTGGAATTAATATTTTCTGTTTTAAGTTTTTTAATAATACTAAGTAATTCTTCATCTCGCTGATTAAGAGAGGTTACCGGTATTCCTACCAATATTAGACTTGCCACTAAAGTTATAGGCAGCAATACTTTATTCCAATTCCAATCCTTGAGTTCAATCATTCCACATGCCGCTAAAAAGGCCAGAGAGGGATACACAGGCATTATATAATGCGAGTACTTAAATTTCATTACGGAACAGAGGCTTAGTACCACAGCCACAAATATAATATTCAATTGAACAAAGTTATCTTGTCGTTGGGAGGTAAAAAAACGGTAGACCGCAAAGGCACCTAAGATCACCTGTGGAGCACAATACAATAATAGATGTTTTAGGTATAAACCCAAATCGTTGTGAATCAGTCCTCTTGACTCTTTAATAGAATATAAAAAGGTGTGATTAAGATAGCCAAACCAGATGTCTTCATTGTGGGTGTAAAACAGTAAGGCTGGCCATACACAAAATAGAGAAGTGGCTCCAATAAGAGCAAGCCAGAATCTACATGACTTTAAAGTTTTCCAGTCTCTCAATGAGAAAAGATAGACCGACCAGGTGATCGGCACAAAAACCGCCATTGGCCCCTTAGAAAACATAGCAAAGCTGAGGGCAAGGCTTGCAACAAACCAATACCTTCGATGACCCGACCTTACAGCCTCATAAAAAGCATAGACTGAAACAAGAGAAAAAAATGTGAGCGGAATATCTGGACTCGGAAATCTACTTTGCTTCAGAAATGGGAATGAGGCCAATAACCAAAAGGATGAAAGAAAGGCTTGTGAATATAATTTCAGGTGCTGAAGATAGACAAATATTCCAAGAACAAGTGCTAGTGAAAACAGACCGATAAAAACTCTAGCCGTTAAGTAGGACACTCCGAAGACCTTAAAAAATAGGGCCTCCAGAATAAATACAAAGGGGATATGATCGTGAAATCTCGTGTGAACAAATTTATTATAAAAAGGAACTAACCCATTACCAGATCCTGCAATATTTTTTCCTAACACTGCATAGGTATATCCATCTAGGAAAAATCCCTCTTGATGGGCATGATGGAATAAGATTCCGATTGCAGACACCAGAAGGCCCCAGAATAGCCATCTTCTATTGTTAGATAATAAAAGCTCCATCTTAAAATACGCCGATACTAAAATTGAATTTGATAACCTCTTTATCCGGACCTATTCCCTGTGAAATATCGATCACCGCAGGGCCTACGGGAGTCTTATATCTTAGTCCCATGCCAACTCCATCATGCCTAGTTCCAGTTACCCATTGAGCCCCCGCTGTTTTTGAAAAGATCTGTCCTGAATCGATAAAAATCGCTGCACCAAGATCTTCCCACAGTCCAGTTCGTAATTCTCCTCTAACATTGTAAAATCCGGTCGAGACCGACCCCTCCTGAGGATTAAAAATTCTGGGAGAAAACCCTCGAATAGATCCCTGTCCTCCCAAAGATAGATCGGTTAAGAGTCGAGCTTTAGGAATTTGCTTTTGCGAGTCTAAGGAATCGGCGTAACCCGCTCCGGCAAATAATGCCAACCCGAAAGGTTCTAGCAATGGAAGGTAAAAAGAATTTCTAGATATCCACATGTAAAACCCCACCTCTTTAGTTGAAAACAGAGCCGAGTGTGCTAGCTCCCCATCTAAAGTATGAAAGCTTCCTAGAGTGGGATTAAAAGAATCATCTCGAAAATCTAATTGAAAGCCAGGTCCCGTGGATCCAATATCCACAATCTCAGTCGCAGGGGGATAGCCGGGATCATAATTTAATCCATTTGGATTTGTCGGGTTTTTAGGATCATCGGAGGCCAATAAAACCAAGGTCTTTGTAGTTGCGTGTTCAAATCTATGCAGGCGATAAATAAAGGTAAAATGGGGAGAAAACTTTTTTTCAATTCGCTCCTCGATTCTGGCTCGAGTCTGAAGATTAGAAATTCCCCCTCCGGAACTGGTGCCCACCTCATAGTTATCTAAACTAGCTTGGCTAAAAAATACGATTGGCACCTCAAATGGGTAGGGGGCGCGATATCCAAGAATGGCTGAGTACTCAATAAATGGAACCCGCTCAAATTTTTGGTTCAATGGCAATCCCACCTCGGTCCGCGCTGATGCCGTCTGGTTTAGACCTAATAGGTTTTTATAGGCCACACCGACAAAACTACGAATTCTAAAACGGGGATCTTCATAGACTGCACCTAGTCCCAACTCTCCATTACCGGCTTTGCTCTCTATCACTACCACCTTAATATCTTTTTTCGAAGTATCCTTAGGATCGATAGTTCCAATCATCTCTACTCTTGAAAATAGACCGGTCAAAAGCAATTCATCCTCCGATTGTCGAAGCTTCTCTAAATTATATTTCTCTCCCGGTTTAATTTTAATCTCCCTGCGTATCACCTCCGTTTTTGTAAATCGATTACCCTCAATTGTGATAGCCCCCACAAAAAACTGGGGTCCCTCTTCAATAGAAATTCTTACAATAGCTCGAGAGGGATCGTCTCCGAAAATAATCTCGTCGGTGTTAGCAAACTTAACGTCGGTAAAACCCTCTTGGCGATAGTGGTTTGAAATTGCATCCTTTGTTTTTTCTAAAAGAGCGCGATTGACGGGATCCTTAGCCTTTAACAATAATAGAGGCTCTAACTGTTTTCTACGGTTCTCACCGACTCCCTGAATATCCACTCTAGAGACTAGGGTCTGACTCCCCAGCTCAACATCGAAAATAAGGTCGACCCCTTTTTTATCGTTATGAAAACTTAGCCTTGGAATGGGCAACGATACTCTAAGAAACCCCTTTTCTCCTAGTTCCGTAATCATGTTACGACAGGTTTGAAAAAGGCCACTCTCCCATAAAACACCTCGTTTCAGCACACCCACGGCCCGTTCAAAAAATAGTTTTTTGAACCTATCAACTCCAATTTCACTAGCTCCAGTAACCAATACGGAATCGATAATGACTCTGGGCCCCTCCTCTATCTGAAACCCAAAATTTTGAACGCTATCCCCTTCGCTTTTTTGGCTCTGAGAACTCACATTGCAAAAATGATGACCCACAGCTCGGTATTTTTCCATGATTAGGCGTTCAATAAAATGGACCGTATCGGCTTGCCCTAAAACATCGCTTGTAATCCATTCGCGAATAATATCGCTCGTAAATACTGTGTTACCCATAAAAACAAATTGGTATTTTTTCCCTACCTTTAATACGAACTCAATTTCAACCTTGGTTTTGTCCTCATTAAAATTAAGATTGGTCTCATCTACTTTGGAATCTGGATATTGATTATTCACAAAATATTCATTAAGATCGCTAATAGCATTTTCCAATGCCATTCTAGTAAACAACGAACCCACTTTTAAGCTAACGGCTCTTCTAAAATTACCCGATTGCTCTTTATCTACATTACTTAGTTTGACTCTGGTGACTAGGGTGGGAGCTCCCTGTTTCACCTTCACCATAAGGTCGACCATCTCAGTTTCAGGAACTCTTTTAACTACAGTTTCCACCTCAACAAAAAAATACCCTCGTGCCTCATAAGCAGATTTAATCGCCTGTTTCAAACTAAAAACGGCCCCCCGATCCAAAATCTTTCCAAGGGGAATGGTCTGCAATGTTAATTGAATTTCATTTTGTATTTCAGGACTCACCTCAGAAAGATTTATCGTTCTAAGTTTTCTAGCAAGTTCTACCTCTACCACCAAATCAACACCCTTCGCAGACCTGGTCCCATTAAGAATGAGGCTTTGGACTCCTCCTTTTTCTACGATCGAACGAATTCCATCATCGACCCGTTTAAGATTAATCGATGCGCCTACTTTTAAACCTAATTCATTCTGGATTTCAATGGCTTCGACAGCACTCAATTCGGGAGATTTTATCGAGAGAATAGAAAGGGGTATTAGGTTATCATCGGCTCCCCACAAGAAAGCAGACGGCCCCATTATGACGGCAATCACTATGACAATCGGGAATGATACTATTTTATTCAAATTGGAAGCGATACCTAAAATCCAGTCCATAGGATTTAATCGCGTCGTTTTGTGTGTTGCCTCTAATTTTATCAACCGCACTTGCATTAACCGTTAAGTGTTCATCGAGCAATTGCTCTATCTTAAATTCCTTCATCGCATTTTGATCTAGCGTACTAGAATAGGATACTTTTGTTCTTTTGGTAATGTCTTTTTGTATTTTAACTGCCGGCACAGAGGACTCTGCAGGTGCAGAACCTGTCCCAGTATTGCCCCCTCCTGTACCAGAAGG
Source organism: Bdellovibrionales bacterium (assembly GCA_009692515.1). GTDB lineage: Bacteria > Bdellovibrionota > FAC87 > UBA2466 > UBA2466 > UBA2466. The sequence continues at coordinate 30,204 of SHZA01000007.1, read as the reverse complement.
AACCTGGGGACCGACAGATCCACTTCGCTGCATATTAACTTTGATATTTACGCCAAGCTCATTTTGAATCTTCGATTGCAAGGGACTCTTGCCTACCAAGGTACTTCCAAAATCTAAATAGTTATCGTCCTGGCCGCGAGTCGTTACCCCTAGAACTAAGAGCGCAATTAAATCGGGCTCCGAAAGGGTCGGCACCGAACTCAGTCTAATTTTATAATCTGAGGGAACCCCATAAGCACTTAAATTGACCTCATATTCAATCGGCACTTGAGCCCGTTGCTCTCTTACAAAACTGTTGGCTGCCACATTGAATCGAGGATTAATTTTACTAGCGTCCTCGAACTTAATATTTCCGTTTAGTAAATTAAACTTTGTTTCCTTAAAAAACACCGAACCTTTAACACTCTCAGCGGTTCCCATGAGCCCAATTTTATTGGTATCCCCAAGCAAATGAAAATCTCCTCTCCACTCCGCCTGCATCACTTCAGTATCAACAAGAAACCCTTTTTCAGCACGACAGCGCAGATCGAACCTTAAAACGGGAGATTCAAGGGAGGCGCTCGGCACCGAAATATTAAAGTCGGAAATGAGCCCTTCATCAATGTGACAGTTTCCAGATAGGAGATAAGGAATAGCTTCTCCATTTAATTTCAAATCCCCAGAGACCTTCAGTGACAAAGAGTTCTCTTGGCGAAATCCGACCCCTGTGGCTAATAGCTGAAGATGGGGAGAAAATCGCGTCATTCTGTTTATTTTGATATCGCCCTTTACCTGAAGCCTGCCCCCGCCGTGCATCGATTCAAATCTATCGATACCTATTTTGTCCTCGGTCAAAGACAATTGCGTTCTGACACCTCTAAAATCCTCCGATAAATTTTGTATTCTAAAGGTACCTTCGTCGAGTGACACACTTCCCAAAAGATCATAATTAGGAAGGGTTCCTGAAACTCTCAATCCTGCTGAAACCCTTCCAGTCCCATATTCTAATCCGGGAATAAAGGGCTGTAGGTAGACCAGGTCCACCTTCCCATCGAGTGAGCCGTTAATAGTTTCTCCGTTCTTAAATTCTAGAAAACCGGATATTAAACTATCCTGCCCTGCCAGCTCGAATGGAGAGATCTTCACAGCTCCATTATTAAAACTAAAAGAGATAGGTTTTTGATTTCTAACAGGTGCCGTTTTTAGATCCAGAAGAATATCGGAAAAGGATCCCGAGCCTTTAATCGATTCCCATCGATTTAGATTTCCATTTAGTTCCACCTCCCCCGTAGCTCTAATATTTCCAAAAGAGGGAAGCTCCTTTCCAGCCCACATCGAGAGCAATGGAGTAATATTACATTTATTTAATGTCAGTAGGACCTCAGATTTCGAGTGGGTACCTTTTTTGATAGAGCTAACTCTTCCCTGTAGTGAATTCCCAAATAGGTTTCCGCTGAACTCAGTTTTTTCAGGGTTTTCCTGAATTGAGATACTAGAATCTCCCAAGACCTGTCCTCTGAATGCGGTTTTTATTAATTTTAGTTGTCCCTTACCTCTAGGATTTTCTAGATCCCCTTCCAAATTAATCTGACCTACAATTTCACCCGCAATAGGAGACCCATGAATGTGATCGATATCTTCAAGTTTCAATCCATAACTCTGGAGGGTTAAATGGGACCTTTCCCCTTTAAAGAACCCCTTAAAACCTACAGCTCCTCTAGGTTTAGTTAATGTCCCCCGAGAGATCTCAACATAGTCGTCTCGATAGATCATGGAGAAGGTACCCCCCAGCCATTTTTCCTGAAACCAATCGATCCCTCGCACGGAACCAGATGCCGTCACCTGAATTCCTTGATTGTCATGCCCCCCTTCTAAAACTACATTGGCAGAGACCTCCCCCCCTTTGGGCGGTGAGAATCCCAATTCACTTTTTTTAAAAAACTGAAAAACCTGGTCGATAGATCCTCTCTTAGTTGAGATCTGAAACTTATATCGAGTGTCTTTAGGTTTAAAATCGATAAAGCCTGAACTCTTAATGGTGTCTAAAGAGGGAAGTTCCAAAGATTCAAAGGCCAGGAGATCCCCCTGATAAAATAACGTTCCTTTCACAGGCCCTAAAACCACACTTCCAATTTCAGTATTTTTCACATTAAGAGATCCTGCAATGACCGGTTCCCCTTTATTATCCAGCGTTACTTCCCCTTTAAGATCGGCCAACCCGCCCATCGATAGATCCTGAATTTTTCCTAGTTTAAAAAGTGAAAGCCCTTTTCCATCAAGATCAATTTTAAAGGGATCTCCCTCTCGCCACTGAGTGTAGGCAATCATAACCCCATCAAGAATCTTGACTTGAGTTTTACAGTTGCCCCGATCCCCCTTGATAGAAAAAGAGCTAGAAAGGTTTCCGTGTTCAATGGTAATCACAGTATTGGCAGGCGTTATGGGTTCGCGGACATGAGCGATAGTGACCAGGTGGTCCAGATCGGAGGCCACCTCTCCTTGTATCGAAAAGGGCCGAGACAGAAAACCCTCAGCCTTAACCTTGCCATTCAATCCTACATAAAGGGGATTTTTAGTTAGTTTAAACTGTGCAAGCAGATCGTGTATTTCCAAATTTACTAGGTTCAATTCACCGACAAAAGGGGAGCGATCTTTAAAGTCGATACTGATTTTATCAGAATTAATAAAACCGGCTCCCACCTCAAGTTTGAGTTTAGAAAGGCTGGCCTTTTTTCCATCTGCGACAAAATTCAGCTCTCCATTTCCCAGTTTATAGCCATCCCAAAATATATTTTCCATGCTCAATTTTCCAGAGCCTAGATAACTTCCCTTGTTTTTCTCAAGCGATCCTGAAGTGCTCACAAAACCGGAAATATTATTGGGAACCCTGCTTTTAAATTCCTCAATTAGATTTAATAACTTTAAAGAGGCACGTAGTTGATAAACAGTCCTAAAAGATTCGGGGCCATGATTCAGATCTATCGGAAGTGAGGTTGCCCCCTTCACATCCAAGTTCAGAAAATCACTATCGATTCGAATCCTATTCGCTCTAACACTTCGAGGCGTAATATCACAATCAAACTCAGCAGCGCGAATCACCGTATGCAGAGGGCCCCGGTCAAAGGTCAAATTGGAAAAGTTTGAGGTAATCGAATATTGTTCCTTTGCACTTTGCTCGATAAACAGGGTAAATCGACCGGAATCTATTCCTAATTTCGGCTGTACTGTAGTAACTAATACATAGGCATCAACCACACCTATTTTTTGAACTTCAATATTCAACCGAGAACCTTTAACCTTCCATTTTTTCTTTCCCCCGATAAGCTTCATCCCCTTTTTATAAATAACATCGGCCTCCTCAATTACAATTTTAGGTTGAAATAGGGCCACTTCACTTAAAGTGAGTTGTCCATACAAAAGAGGGAACGGGTTTACAGAGATCTTAATCCTCTCAATGGAAAGAGGTTTAGGTATTTGAATCATGGAAAGTAGATTTGTCCGCAACTTGACTCGGTTCAAATAGATGCGAGGAGAAAAAAGTGCAAATTCGATACTCTCAATATTAAGTTCAATTCCCAGTGGGTTCACAATGGTTTTTATTTCCTGTAGCACTCGATTCTGCACATAGCTCGTTGCCAATACTAAATGGAGCACGAAATAAAACACTCCTCCAACGATAAAACATTTAAATAAAAATCTCTTCATTGAAAAGTTGGGATCCCTTTTTTAAAAAAACCGTAAGCCTATAAAATAGGCTCTCAGAATATCATTTCTTTTCTAGTTTTTGTTTTAGTGCTGCGCCTATTTTTTTTAAATTTCTATAATTAGAATCGATCGCACCCAGCTTTTTAGCGAACTGGTTTGCTTTTTCAAGATTTTGCAATTGAAAATAGATACGAGCGCCATAATACAAGGCCTCCTTCATTTCATTTTCTTCCATCTGGTCGAATCTTAAAATCTGGAGGAAAATATCTAGTGCAGATAAAAAAGAGCCGGAGTCAAATTCAATCTCCCCCTTAAGAATTTGAGCGGCCACATATTTTTCCTGTTCTGCGGTCACCTTATTTAAAAACTCTTTTGCTTCGTTGAGAAGCCCCATTTCTTTAAAGGCAATGGCAATGTCTAAACAGGCCTGAGAGTCGCCATTTATAATATTAGTTGCTTTGAGTTTAAACTCTGCAATTAAGGCAGAAAGAGGTTCGATTCCATTAGGGATCTCCCCTAGTTCAGTTTCTAGGTCTCGAATTAACTGTTTTAAAATCGATGAAGACTCTTCATTAAGTGATTTTAAAAGTACCGACCCGGTGCCATTACTTGTGCTTTTAACTTCAAAGCTATTCTTGTCCGATGTATGTAATTTAAAATCCGATTTCAACGGAGTGTCTTCAACTAGGATATACTTTTCAATTTGTTCGAGTGTCCAAGTTTTATCTACAAATTTCTCAAAATATAGAATATCCTGTTGCCTTCCTCTTCGCAGAATGATCTCTTTTAATAAACTCTTTCCTTTATCTATTTCAGAACCTATATGCAAAGCTGCAAAGACCATTTCGAAGGAGTTTTTAAGCTCTCCCTGTTGTAAAAAACCATGACTGAGGGCTAGAAAGATATCCGCACGAGTGCGATCCACCTCCAGTAATGTTTTTAAAAAATGGCAATATAATTCCCATTGTGAGGACAATCTCTGCTCAGCTAATTTTAAATATTGAGTCACCCTATTTTGGCGCAACGCTGCTTTACCATAATTTTCAATTTCAACCAGAGCCTCCTTCGTTTTTTTGATATCCATTAAACAAAGAGCTTTAATGAGATGCAGACGGGTAGAGCTGGGGGACAATGCCATGGCCTTATCACAAAGGGTAATCGCCTCCAGACCCTTTCCACGGTTTCGCAGAATGGGAATAAGTGAAGCGTATTGATGTGAAGCTTCTTTAAAGGCCCCTTCAGCCTCTAAACTACTAGCCTTTTCAAAAAGCTTTTTTGGATGTACTACGGACATAACCATCACCTCTGTCACAAAGAATGGATGAGCTGCATAATTTACTTCGTAATTTTTTCCGCGTAGGTCCCTGAGCGAGTGTCGATTTTCAAGATATCATTTAACTTAATGTGAAAGGGAACGGTTACAGTGAGCCCAGTAGATACCACACAGGGCTTACCCCCGCCGCTCACAGTATCTCCTTTGATCGCAGGCTCACAATAGGTGACCTTCACCTCTACAAAATTAGGTAGCTCAACTGCGATAGGACGCCCTTTATAATAAAGAACCTCAATTTCTAAGTTCTCAATTAAATAATATTTGTTTTCGCCTACGGTTTCTTTATCAAGTGCAATCTGTTCATAGGCATCGAGATCCATGAATTGATAACTAGACCCATCGGCATAGAGATACTGCATTCTCTTTTTTTCTAATTCGGGCTCGCCTACCTTTTCACCAGATTTAAAGGTTCTATCGATCGTATTATTATTAAGTAAATTTTTAATTCTCGTTCTACAAAAAGAGTTTCCTTTTCCAGGTTTTACATGCTGAAAGTCCACAATAAGATAAGGAACCCCTTCAAGCTCAATACAAACGCCTTTTTTAAAATCTGATGTTGCAATCATATTTCCCCTTAGAAGATGCAATATTTCTCGCCGATTTACGGCTAAACTTCAATCGTTATTCCTGTTTTTTATTAGGATGGCATTTAAAATATCGATCTTCTGTTGTCTTTTTAAAGAGACCGAATCGACCCCTAATTGAGCCCGACAGTTTTGTATCTTTTGTGAAATTTCTAGTGATCCAGCTCTTTTCTGAAGTTTCTCGAAAATACGAAGCGATTTTTCAAATTGCCCCTGAGCATAATAAAGGTCCCCTAGTGTCTGAGTTGTGATCTCAGGGCTGACATGAACCTCTTCAGCAAACACGCGCATTACATTTTCTGTTTTGAAGGATTCCCCATTTTCCTCTTCGAAACCTAAGATCGCGTCGATTTTGGATCTTCTAATTTCAGCATCCTCCAATTCATCTGAAAGAGGCTCCGGCTCATCAAAGGAATCGGCTAAAGGGGTCGTCATTTGACTTTGAAAGGCATTAATCGAGGCTATCACCTCAGTAGGGGTCTGAGTGAACACCTCCTCAACCTCTGAATCTGAGAATTGAATCTCCGATGCCGTGACTCCAGTGGCAACAATACCCTTCGGCTCGGGCTTAATCACATTTGGTATAGAAACACTCAACGGTTCTCGAGGCGCAGTCCCTTGACGATTCTGATGCAACTGCATCCGATGAATTTTATCTTCGAGTGCGACATCCTCAGGAGAAAGAGCTACCGCTATTTTATAACAATGCAAAGCTTGTTCATTCTCCTGTAACTCTACAAAACAATCCCCTAATAATCTTTGAGCTAAAATATTATCGGAAGAAATATGAACGACCATCTCCAACTGTTCTTTGGCCGCAACATATTTTTTCTTATCAAAAAAACATCTGGCTAAGGAAACTCGCCCTCCAGGAAATTCAGGGTGATGTTTCAAGCCCTCCAAGCAGATATCAATAGCTTCATCTAACCTTCCCAATCGACGATAGGCCTCCGCTAAGGGAGCAAAGACTCGACTCGTAGGGTCCTCTTGATACCGACGAATATACTCTCGAAAATGGGGGGGTTGATGCTCGTAAAGCCTTCCTAAGGTCTCACGAATGCGGTTTTGAGACGCTGTCTGTTTTTCGGGCATGATAGACCTGACTTGTTTTAAGTTTGATGCCGTTTGCCAATCCTTTAATTTGACACCTTTTGGCGACAAAAATCAAAGCTCACAGCATCAAATAACTCACAGAGCGTTATTGGTGTTTTTTTTGGGCCAAATCCATTTAAATAAAATTAGGCAACTAGCTTGTAAACACAGAGTTTCCGCAATATTTGGCCGCGGATAGGCAAGAAATGACTTTTCTATTAAATAATGGCCCAGAATCTGTCCGTTACAAAGCCATTTCCATCCCATCTCTAAAAAGCCTAACACAGAGTCACAAATTCCATCCGGCAAAGCCCCTAAACAGGGAATTAAAAATCCAACTGGAATGATTACAAGGTTCCACAGCCAACTAAAACAGATCGTACTTATTGGAGATAAATAGGACCATTGTCCAAAATAAAAAAGAATCATAGGAGCTGATAATACCGCCATGACGGTGGACAGAAAAAAATATTTCACCACACTTGAAACTACATTCTGCGTTTCGCTTATTTCCACCATTAGAAATGTGGCCCCCACACTTAAAACAAAAGAGATCCCCATTAAAAGCCCCGGTTCTAGAGCTATCATCAAAGCGGCACTCGCCGTCACCCATTGCACCGGTGATGAAATAAATTTTCTCATTCTCAATAAAACCATAGCTCCTGCCATGGCTAATGTTCTAAGCACCGAAGGAGCGCCCTGACTAGTTACGGTTAGAATGGCGGCGCCAATCAATGGCAGCCAAAGCTCTAATCGACGATAATAATCTCTGAATATTTTTGCAGACATCCCTATTCTAGCTAACATTAAAAACAGGAAACGAAAAAGAATGACCCATACACTCACATGTTGACCACTTAAAGCCACTAAGGGTAAAAGCCCTCCTTCCCTATACATTGAAACCAATTCTGGATTTAATCCCTGAGTTTCCCCCGTCCATACGGCCCATACGATTCCCCGTAATTCTGGGTACCCCTTCATTAACGAACTCAAATAGTCTCTAAATCTCTTTCCTAGAAAAAAAAACGCGGTGTTTCTATCGGGTAATAGGGTCCATGCCACGCGTCCCTTCTTGAGAATTAATTTTCTCGTAGTTCGCTTAAAAAAACGATCCTGAAAACCACTAAAATTTTTAGCCGGGGTATCGCAGTCAAAATGCCCCCTAACCTCTACCTGCTGATTCTCTGGAACCACAACGTTCATTCGTTCTCCCAAAATTATTTTTCCAGCAAAGGGCCACCAGGACCCCTTGAAAAATATTTTGGCAGATTTCAATTCCACCCCACCGCTAAATGAATACTCAACCTGCCCGCGAATTCGGGTCGGTCGTGGCTCTCTCAGTTTTTGTTGGGGCAAGGAAAGCCGCCCGCACGCGCTCTCGGTCATCTGCACCTCCTGTCGCCAATAGACCCCTCGGATAGAGATCAAAATTAATACGAATACGGCCCCAAAAAAAACTTTCATACGGTTTGTTTTAATCACATTTTAATCACGTGGGTATCTTTCAAGGGAGGCGTTAAGGTGTGGTAGTTGGAAAGTAAACCGGAGGGGATGGGTTTGCTGTCCCTGTTTTAATTTTGCTGGGAACTATTAGTTTTTTCTATTAGAAAACTATTTTTAAGATGAAACCTGGAAAAGCTAAAAATATTAATTCCTTTAGCCAATTTACGAATGCCTAAATCTTCTAATAGTTGTCTCTCAACTCCCATAAAGAGATTTAAAACCTCTGCAGTATTTTCTCTTCGGTTTTCCAGCTTTGTCTTTTCGATAGGTAAGGGAGCTCCTGTTTTTGCGCTTTCCCTAACGGTTAAATCAGAATCTAAAACCAACTCAGTTCTCACCTCATCCGAATTCATATCTGTAGCGGCTAAAGATTGTTTTTTTCCCTCGAGATTATTTTCAATTCTATTTTTTTCTTCGACTACCTCAGGTGCGAGGGATTTATTCGGTTGATCCACTTCAAACCCTCGAATGCTTTGAGGTGAAAAACTCGCCAATCCTCCACGAAGCGCCTCTGCTAACTTTTTTGCGGCTTCATTTTCCTGCTCCTCATCTACCGGTTCAAACTCTCTTTGGGATTGAACAAATTCCTGAACTCCAGTCCAATCTTTTTTCTCTATTTTCTGACTCAGTTGCTTACTGCTTAATCCTTTAGCTTCGATCCATTTTTGAGTTGAAGGGGAAAAAATAGATGCAGAAGAAGCCCCGTCTCCACCATATTTCTGCACGTAGGTTTGAAATAAAATATCACCGGCCTTTTGCTCAATGGGATTCGAGCTCAAGGAAAGGGTCAGGCTCTGGTTAAAAAGAAGGAGAGACGTGGAATCGAGACTTTCCGCTCCCCAAGAAGGCATCAGGCCAAGGAGTAAAAATATAAAAATATATATTTTAAAAAAAGAGGGCATCCTTTACACCATTGCAAACCCAGATCCAGCCTTTTTAAGGCTAATGTCACCTAAAAATATGGCGAATCACTTTGAAGTGACAAGCCAATGAACAAGACTTAAAAACATACATATTTTCAATGTCTTAGTCGTTAATAATCAGGTGTTTTTCTCTCTGTAGACTAGCCGGTATACAGGGGGCCTATTCCAGCCCCCTAGTCCCACAGGGCTCACGAACTAGAATCCTTGGGAATTCTAATTAGTTGACGAGTTTATCTGAGTCCATTATGACTTTTCATTAACTTTCGCGACAAGAGGGCGAGATCACTGGTTCAGAACCATAGTTCTCTTTAAAGAAGCTGAAGGAAAAGTGGGACCGTAAGAGACCGTTAAGGAGTTTAGCAATGTACGCAATTATTCGCACAGGTGGAAAACAATATCGGGTCGAGCCAGGATTTGAACTGCTCGTTGAAAAGTTAGATGTAGAAACAGGAAAAACTATCGTTTTAGATGATGTCCTTTTTTATGCAGATGGCGAAGAAGTTTCTGTTGGAAAACCAAGAGTTCCAGTCACCGTTTCGGCCTTAGTTCTTGCTCTTGAAAAAGGGCCTAAGTTGAGAACTATTAAATATAAGCGTCGTCATAATTACAAACGAACTTATGGACACAGACAAGATTACACACGACTACTCATTGAAAAATTTGAGAGGCAAGGCAACTAATGGCACACAAAAAAGCAGGTGGTAGTTCAAGCAATGGCAGAGATAGTCAAGGACAGCGACTTGGCGTGAAAATATTTGGTGGCGAACTGGTCATTCCCGGAAACATTATTGTTAGACAGCGTGGCACCAAATTTCATGCCGGTTTTAATGTAGGCACAGGTAGGGATTGGACTCTTTATGCACTCATCCCTGGCCGAGTAGCTTTCGAGCGCTACGGTAAAGATCGTCAGAAAATTTCGGTCTATCCGGTAGAAGCCTAATTCTGTCTCCTGTGGTTTAGGAGAACAAGTGGCACTCATAGATGAAGTTATAATATGTCTCCAATCTGGTGGCGGAGGAAATGGTTGCGTCAGTTTCAGACGTGAGGCCGGAATTCCTTATGGTGGCCCTAACGGTGGTAATGGCGGGCGTGGTGGTAATGTTTATCTACAGGCCACGAGAGATAAGACCAGTCTCTTAGATTTTAAATTCAAACCAAAATTTGAAGCTGAGCGCGGTGAGCACGGCATGGGTAGTGATTGTAATGGTCGATCCGGAGTGGATCTCACCATTTCAGTTCCATTGGGCACCTTAATATATGAGGTAGCGACCGGCGACCTGATAGAAGATCTCACCAAACATGGACAGATACTTTTAGTAGCTCGTGGAGGAAAGGGAGGGAGAGGAAATCTCACCTTTAAATCATCCACTAACCGAGCCCCCAAAACTGCCACCAAAGGAGAGCTTGGATTCGAAAGGCAGATCAAGCTAGAGCTCAGACTTCTGGCCGATGTGGGCCTTATCGGTTTACCAAATGCTGGTAAATCCTCTTTTTTAACTGCAGTGACCAGGGCTCGTCCGAAAATTGCCGACTATCCCTTCACGACCTTGGAACCGCATCTAGGAGTGGTATCCCACAAGGGACAGGGATTTGTGATTGCCGATCTTCCAGGGCTTATCGAAGGCGCTTCCGAGGGGTCTGGTCTAGGAACTAAATTTTTAAAACATGTCGCTAGAAATCGATTGCTTTTACACCTATGTGAAGTTTCTGAAACCCCAAGTGAGATTGAGAAACGGATCAAATTAATTCGAAAAGAGCTGGGTGCTTACGATAAAAAATTATTAAAGAGAGAAGAGATTTTAGTTTTTACAAAAACCGATCTCATTACAAGTGCCGCACTCAAACTAAAACAGGCAGCTCTCAAAAAACGAAAACTCAATGGTTTTTTCGTGAGTAGTAAAACAGGAGCTGGAATGGATAGACTCTTGGATGCTTTAGCAGAACGGGCCCCGACATGGAGAGAAGAACAAGTTTGATTGGAGTTTACGGCGGCACCTTCGACCCTATTCACTTAGGGCATATTCATCTATTAACGTCTCTATTAAATACGGGTGAATTCACAAAGATCCTAGTTGTTCCCGCGAAACAAAACCCATTAAAAACAACCCCCTCTCTCATATCTAACACCATGAGGCTTCATCTCTTACAGGCCTCTATCAAAGAATTAAATAATCCCAACATCGAGATATGGGAGGGGGAGCTAAAACGTTCCGGTGCGAGTTATACAGAAGAAACGTTACTGGAGTTAACCCAGCAAAAATTGGGAGATCTTGTTTTGATTGTAGGCAATGAGGTCTTTGAAACCTTTTCAAAATGGAAAAATCCAAAACGAATTTTATCTCTAGCCAACGTTGCTATCGTAAATAGAGACAACTCACCCATTGATATGCATGGGATGCTAAAAATATGTGGAATTGTAGATGGCATTTCAAGAGAAAACGGGGTGCTTCATTCTAAAAACTCTCGTTGGATAAAAACTTTCAAAATTAACGCCTTGCCTTTTTCCTCCACGAAAATTCGCAGAAACCTTATAAATGCCTATAAAAAACAATACTTGGATCCAGCCCCGCCTGGAATTCAACGCTCAGTGTGGCTAGTGATTAAAGAAAATCAACTGTATGCCGTTAAATAGAAGTTAGTTAATTAGCTTAATTTTCAGGGGGCGGTAATGGGAGAAAATCAGAACAAACCTTCAGGTCTGATTCGAAAAGATATTCATACCACATTAAGTGATATTTTAGATTTTGGAACAGATAATATTACGATGGTTTCTACTCAAAATACGATGAACCAGACCCATGAGAGACTTAAAAAACTACTTAAACAACTTCAAGAATTAAATACTCGCGTTGATAGAATCGTCCATCCTTAACAGAGTCCCCTTCCCACCTCCAACCGTTAGCCTAAGTTACCTGGCAGGTATCTAGGTTTTTATCTCGCTTTGTGGTAATTCGTCTGACATGAAGTCCTTTGAAACCACTGCCATTGCCCTGCTCTCTAGCGGATTAGACTCTGCCGTTTCTATGGCCTTTGCCCTAGACAAAGGAATTCATATTAAATCTGCCATTACCTTCAATTATGGCCAACGAGCTGCCATTCAAGAGATTCAACATGCCAAGGCTATTTCAGATCACTTTGGAATTCCTCATGGCGTGATGCCCCTACCATGGTTCTCTCAGTTTGAGTCGAAAGGATTGCTTTCAAAAAAGGACCCCCTAGCCCATCCCTCTCTAAAAACACTGAGCGACTCTGGAGCCGTTTTAAAAAGTGCGGCTCAAGTATGGGTGCCTAATCGTAATGGGGTCTTTTTAGAGGTGGCCGCTAGCATTGCCGAAAATCAAAAGGTGGATACGATTCTGGTAGGGTTTAACGCTGAGGAGGCCGCAACATTTCCGGATAACTCCATCGCCTATATCGAAGCCATTAATAAAGCCCTTGCCCTTTCCACTTCAAATCATGTGAGAGTGGAATCTCCAACTATGGAAATGAATAAAACAGAAATTGTAGCACTAGGAATGACCCTTAATTTCCCTTTTTCTTTGCTCTGGAGTTGCTATGAAGAGGGAGAGGTCATGTGCGGATCCTGTGAATCTTGCATGAGATTAAAACGAGCTTTAGTTAACAAGGAGAAATCGCTAGATGGACTCTTTATCAACACAATTCTTAACTAAGATCATCCCTTATCAAGGACTAGAACTAAAACCGCATTGGATTTACGAGACCACAGGCATCATGGGAAATACTCTAATTGCCTTTAAAGGACCTTGCGAAGTCACTTTAGACCACATGGTAGATTTAGAGGACGTCAAAAAAAAGGCCCCTATTTATAGCCCAGAAATGGTTCATTTTCTTGGCGAATGGTTTATTGATTCTTTAGAGCAGGGAATTTTGCTCCAACATCTTTTAGTAGCCTCAGTGTATGAATGGCTTTGGGAACATGGAGTCACCCAACTTCACCGCCGAGGGAACGATATTTATTACCAGGAAAGAAAGTTTTCAGTCTCCATAGCCACTAAGAGCCTTGTCTCAATATTGATTCATCTAGGAGTCAATGTAAGAACTGAAGGAACCCCTATTGCTACCTCTGGCCTGCAGGAGATGAATATTAATCCTGAAACATTTGCAAAGGACATTCTAGCAAGATTCTCCAGCGACTATCAGATCTGGAAATGGGCCCGCGTTAAAGTGACTGCACGTTAGTATTGTTAGCACTTGCAAAATCGACCTCTTGAGTGTTGAATACCCAACTCTTGGGTCCCCATCGTCTAGAGGCCTAGGACATTACCCTTTCACGGTAAGGACACGAGTTCGAATCTCGTTGGGGACACCATTTACAACTGAACTGAACCGAGTCACCGCGTATAAATTCAACACGCCCGATGCCTCGTAGCTCTTTTTGCCCTTAACTACAGTCGGCTTCATGGTGATTTTTTCTGGAAATAGCCTCCGCATGATCCGATTCGCTTCGGACACACGTTGCCCTAAGACTTCATTTAGGTTCAGCAGTCGCTCGCGGATTGCGTGTGGAGTGACATACAAACGCTCCCCCAACCTTTCTTTAAGATAATCGCGTTCTTTTTTGAGTTCCTTAACTTTGTGTTCCGTGGCTGTAAGTTCTGTCGCGATGGTATCTGACCATACTCCTTCCCCAATAAACTTGGTGTAGTTCGCGATCACTTTTTCTTGTTTAGAAATTGTGATTTCAACTTCATTGAGCCGATGGGGAACATCACTGCTTCTCTTACCCATCAATTCGTTATAACGACGGGCGAGGTAGTCGTAAGTTCGGGAATCCTCCAAGTTCTTTTTTAACTCATCGACAATATTCCATTCAACCAATGACATTTTTATCATTTGCTTATTGGCACACTCAGCCCCAGCCTGACGAGAAGCGTTCATGCAGCCTAAATACCCTCCCGACTTGCCCGAAGCTAAGAAAAAGTTCCCGCCACAAATTCCACACGACATTGTTCCGATAAGAATATGGGATGGAAGTCTACCCGTATTGCTAAACCTTCTCTGTTCTGGTGTCGTTCCCTGAAATCGTTCGTCAGCGATTTCTTTTTTCCTGACTATAACCTTTTCTTCTAATTCCCTTGGAATGATCCTCAACTCCTCTCTTTCTGCAACGATCCATTCTTTTTTCGGGCGATCTTGTTGCGTGAGCCTTTCGGTCTCAGGATTTTTTACGACTTTCGTCTGGCGGTATTTCCATAGCCCTATATATTTACTTTGATTTAAAATGTTCCAAATCATCTTTTCCCTCCAACGCTTTGATTTTTTTGTCGGAGGGAGAACACTTTCATCATTTAATTTCTTTGCGATTGCCTTACATCCCATGCATTCAGAGAACAATTTCCAGATCCGTCGAATAACCTCAGCTTGAATCTGTTCAACTCTAATTTCAAAGTGAGAAGGCTTCTCCACTCCCTTCATTAAAGTAATTTTAGTTGGCTCCGAATAATATCCATACGGCTTCTGTCCCGTAGAGAAACCACTTAGAGCACGCACTTCAAGCCCACGCATGGTATTCTTTGAAGTCGAGCGAGATTGCGATTCATTGGCATAACCTTTAAATATAAATAGATCTCTGGCATTTGCATCTTCGGTGCTGATTCCATCGGAGAGCGAATAACCTTCCACGCCGTAAAAGGTAAGATCTTCAAAAAGGTCTAAAGTGTCACCCATGTCTCTAGTCATTCTGGAAATATCATCCATGACCAATACATCAAACTTTTTTGCCTTGATCCCAGATTTTATAAGCTCATACCCGTCACGGGTCACCCTCCCCGTCTTTGCTTCGTCTTTGATTACCCAGTTCTCTGCGATTTCAAGCAAGACCTTGCCCCGCTTTCTGGGTTGAACCGTCCCCTTCTCAATATGGTAACGTGCCCTCTGGATTTGTTCGTCTGCACTATACGGGCTGTTCCCAATACACGAATACCTAGCGTAGATAGCCACACGGATGGTCTGGGCTTCAACTGGTAACAAGTCGTCTTCGTAAGCGATGATCTTCATATCTTTAAACAGCGTCGTTTAGTCTTTCCTTTTTGAAGTGCTGGGAATCGGCTTCGACAAGCACTTCAACAATAAGATCCAATAATTCCCCCAACGCCTCGTTCTCAATTTTACACGGATGCTCCTTTTCATCCACAAGGTGTACCGCCAGAACCATTACTCTGCGCGTCACCTGTTCTAACTGATTCTTAATCGTCACCTAGATCTTTTACCGATTCTGAAATCAGTTCTTACAAAATCGGTAAAGAAAGATCAGAAGGAGAAATTAATACCTATGAATGACTCGCTGCTCAATGAAAATAAAGACCGACTATCGCCTGAACTCCATCACGGAAGGGAACACTCTTACCTTCATTCTAAGCTTAATGTAGCTATTCCTGATCTAATAGCCCCAGTAGATAAGTGGTATCTACGAGTACAGGGAAATATTGATCTCACTTGGATTGAACCTTGTAGAAATTCATACAAGAAACCATCGACACGCACTGGATTTTTAATGACAAAAACTGGGGTTTATAACTTACCTAACGGTGCTCAGATCACTGTTTTTGGAAGTGACTCAGAAACTATACTCGAAATAAATCCCAGCCAATGGGTTAGCTATACTGGCATGATAAAGTTCCTAGAAAAATTCTTCGGAAGTTTTTACCCAGAAGTTCAAGTGACTTTGGAAGCTTATCACTCAGACACCCCCATTAGTCTTGAAGACGCAGAAAAATCTGCCATTTATCACCGCAAAGTCTGTTTAACAAAACGAACCTACCACTCAGAAGCTTACGATCGAAAAACTAGAGGAGGAAGGGTTTCTGAAACCAGCCATACTAGCACGGCTGGCACTCGGCGCACTCGCAACGTCAAACAATACAATTCTGCAAAAAAACATGGCTTTCAAGATCCAATGACTCGCGTAGAAATAACCAACCCGTTCCGAAAACACGTTTACATCGAACACCCTGACGACTTGGGAACTCTTTTAGAGAGAGTGATTTTTGCTGGTGAGATTTCCCATTGTGAAGTAGTCCCACACGAAACACTCAGCCGAAAACAAACCGAAAAGCTAAAAGGACTTTTGATCAAGGTACATGAGAAGGGTTTGGATCTTGCGCTGAAAGAATCGAGAACAGCAGACACAAACTTCGACCGTGATTTTAAAAGTATAGTCACTTTAAAACCGATCAAGACTGAATTGGACTCCCACTTCCACAAAAGGCTCAAACGTTTTATCGACGAACCAATTTCCGAGATTGAAACAGAAATCGTAGAGTCGGAAGTCTTGCATCCAAGAAAGCCCAGTCTTTCTGCCCCGAAACATTTAGACATCTCTCAACGTCTTAAGTTAAATATTATTGAGAGAGAAAGAAACATTCGAGCAACCGCTTCCTCCTTAAAACGTCTTATCATCTTACGGTGGGAACAACATCTTTTAGAAAGCGGGAAAGATCCCCGCACAGAAACCATCCCTGCAACCGATCACCTACTACACAAGCCCCCTTGCCACGTCTTCCGCGAACTAAGAGACACACTCATCATTCTTAGCAAGCAGGAACGATGGCAGCCGGAACTTTTAAAACCCATTCAGGAGGGATCTATCTCACGCATGAAACTGATGATCGAATTACTTCTCCGTGCTCTAATGGACTCCCTATACTCACTTTGCAAACACTAAAGTATTTTTCGATTGCTTATGTCATAAATTTATGACATACTACTTATTGAGATGAAGGGGATTCGCTTACATAAGCAGGTGGCAAAGGAAATCGAAAGACTTGATCCCTTTACTAGACGCAAACTGGCGGAACTCTTTACTTTGCTTACCACGGGTGAAAGCCTTGGACTTCCGGTGAGCAGACCAATGCCTGTCATTGCCAATGGTGCTCATGAGCTAAGGCTAAAAGACCGTGGCGGACAATACCGCGTATTTTACTTTACTAAACATAAGGACGCGGTGCTGATTTTCCATTTTTTGAAAAAGAAGACTCAAGGTACGCCTCACCACGAAATTGAGATCGCCCAAAGTCGTTTGGAGGAAATGTTATGAAATCATATTTAGAAGCAAAAAATGCCAAGGAACTCTGCAAACTTTTAAAACTCCCCTTGAGTGAGGCACCTAAAATCGAGATGCGTACCCAGCTTATCGTTGCGATCAAGCGAGCTATCGAACGCGGTAAACTCACACACAGCCAAGCCGCCACTAAGGCAGGGGTTGGCAGAACCGTCATCACGGCTATCGTAAACGGAAACTTAGGCAGCATTTCCACGGACAGGCTTATCGACGTTGCCCATAGCCTTGGACTTAGGGTTCAGCTTAAAGTTGCTTAAAAAACTATTGGATACTTACTTTGGCGTCAGGTTCGACATACCTAACAGAAGAATTGAAATAAAGGTTCTGAATCTGTTTCAAGGTTACCTTATTGCAATCGTACTCAAACACAGCGAAATCATCGTCTCTCAATTTTATCTTAAACCCTTCGGCTTTACCTGCGTTAATGACGTCCTGAACTTTGTCTTTTAACGCTCCTGCAACCAGTTGTCCCTTTTCATCGGTGCAAGAAACTTTTTCGCTTGTAAAGTCGCTAAAAGACCAAGCCTTTGTATAGGACTTCCCGTCTTTATCAATGAAGGTACTTTGAATTCCATCCTTAGTTATTTCTTTAACCACGGTTTCTCCGTTTTGGCGCACGATTCTGACATTGTCCTCGGAACGCCCTTTGGACTTTGCCTCATCGCCGTGATCAGCCAACGAAACATTTGAAGTAAGTAGCATTGAAAGGGAACCTAAAAAGAATAGACGAAATGCATTGTTCACAACAACCTCCTAGAGTCTACGACCAATTTCCACTTGAAAAATCTTAAAATTATTTAGTGCAATACTAAGACCACAATTAGCTTCTTAAAAAAACTCCTCGCTTAATCAAAAGTGTCGAGATCGAAGACGACCACACAAAGTGCTCAGAGTATCGCTGCTCTTGAACCGAGTTCGCCGAGCCGTGGGAAATCCCGTATTCATTTGTGGAACGAGCCTTTCCAACTATTCCTATATAGGTGGCAAAAAGTTCACCAAGCATCCCATGAGAATTCACTTTAAATCTGGCTTTATCCCGTCACGAAACCCCGAGCCACGATTGTAGGACACGGCACCACAGAAGTCCTAGACTGGCACCTACACTTCCACAGGCTTGACTATGACGCGCTTAAACGGGATAAACTCCAGTTCAGATAGGTGTCCATTGGGGACACCAATTTTCAACTCCTAATATCACCTCCAGAAAAGATGCGGCTAGCTATAACCCACCCTCTTTAACATAACGCGAAGCCTTTTATTTAAAGCAATCATCCAGCGATAACCTATCTAGGTGATTAAAACCGTTAATATTTCTCCTCTTTTATACCGATGAATTAGAGAGGAGTCTCTTATGTCCGATGACCACAAAAAAACACCCAATAAACAAAGTTTTTTTAGAATCAACACTAAAGGTGAGTTAAGCAACGCTGAACAAAAAGAGCCCCCAAAAATGGAGCCAAAAGAAATTGAACCTTCTGAAGATGAGAATCTTCGTTTTAAAGATTCACCGACTGAAGTTAAAATGAAAGAGCCCTCATTACCCTTCGTCGAAAATAACAGTGACTCCACTCAAAATACCAGCCACCCAAAAAAACTTGAACCCGATCAGATGGATCAGTCCTCATTTTCAAATCCTACTCACACAGAGGCTCTAGTTTTAAATAGTGTTGAGATACCCGACTCCTCTTTTGCAAATGAAGATTCGGAGAAACAGGGATATTCGATAGGCTCCAGTGAGTGGCAATTATCAGACTCTTTAAAGGTTCCAGAGGTGATTAATAAATCCACACCCCACCGAAGTTCTCAGTTAGACCAACAATTGCCCTCCGACGATGCCAATTTAGATACCTTAAAAAATTATATTTCCCTTAAAGAGAAAGAGGTTTCCGATTTAAAGGAACAACAAAAACAGTATCAAACCGTTTTGTTAAAACTAAAACGTAATTACAGTGAGTTGAATGTTAAAAACGCAGAATTAGTCCGTGAATTGGAAACCGCACTTTCAAATGAACAGCTCATAAAAAATGAGTTAGTTTTATTTCGAGAACAACAGGCGAATGAATTAACTCGCATAAAGAATGATCTGGAAGAGGACAAAAAAAAGACTGGCCTATTTCAAGAAAAACTCCAAGAATTAAATCGTCAAAAGATCATCTGGAAAGAAAAAATTAGCGATGACCTCAAGAAAATTAAACTAAGAGAGAAAGAGATTGAGAATCGTTATGAACTTTTAAAACAAGACACCGAAACGCTGCTTGATTCCAAGGACAATCAGATGCTTGAGCATCAGAAGAAAAGCGATGCGCAGGAATTAGAATTAGAAAGTTTAGAGGAACGTTTAAGATCAGGTCATGCTGTAATTAATGCTATTGAAAGTAAAAAGCGGCGACTCATTGAAACACTAAGACTGGCTATTTTACTTTTAGAACAAATCGATTCGGAAACAGATTCCAATGAACAAAGAAAAACTGGATAGCAATAAAGTAAAATGAATAAAAATACCCACTCCTTCAACTTTCCTAAAAATGTAACGGCCCAGCCACGAGTGGATATTTGGGTAAATGACCTCTTTCTAAAAGAGCTTTACCACCCAAGTTTCCAAACCCATCCCATAGATTGGCATTGGGAGATTGCACCCCAATCTTGGAAACTCCTTTTAAAAAAAGAGAAACCTGAGTTTTTAATTCTAGACCTGAGCCTTATGGAGCAGGCCCCCATCGAAGCTCTTCATGAAATCAAATCACTCTCTCCTCTCACGGCAATCATCGTGCTTTCTCATACCGACGATGTCCAGGTAGCCATTTCAGCATTCAAAGCCGGCATTTCAGATTACTACCTAAAACCCACAAACCCTGAAACATTGCTCTACGCTATTCAAAAACTTTTCAGTCAAAAAACTCTTAAGCCCATGGACCCTACTCTTCAGGCCGATCTTCAGGTGTTCAGTGTGACCCACTTAATCAGCATTGCTGAAAGTGATTTAAAGATGAAGGAGCTCACATTAAATCATCTAATTTCTGTTTATGAGGCCAGCGGAGCCATCTGGTTAACTCCTAAAAATAGGTCATCAAGCAAACCTAATTCTAATGAAGTTATTATCGATGGAGTTTTTTTCAAAAAAGAGCTCTGGGGATGTCGACACAAGCAGGCCGATCTAGAGATTGAAAATTTCCAGCGAATCTATCCGAATATTATCGGAGACTCATTTCATTCTCATTTGACCTCTCATCCTGAATGCTGGGTGCGCGGAGATGTTGCTTGGATTCCCCTTCAACACTCCACAATGGGGGGGATTTTCTTATTCGGAATTACTAAGCGAATCACCGATCCCATCCAGAGTCGAACAGAATTTCTGGTCAGAAGTTTAGAGGTGTCTTTTGAGAATCATCGTAGATACATTGAAGCAAAACAACTCACCTACATTGATGACCTTACCGGTCTTTATAACCCCAGATTTCTAGACCAAGCACTGACCATTGCTTTGGGAAATCTTAAAACAACAGAGGACGGATTTTGTATTCTTTTTATCGATATTGATAAATTCAAATATGTGAATGACTCTTACGGGCATATCATAGGTAGCCAAATGCTCTCACAGGTGGGCAGGCTCATAAAAAATAATCTGCGCACTCATGACCATGTTTTTAGATACGGCGGTGATGAATTTTTGGCCGTGCTATATGGAACCGATATCACAAAGGCAACAGAAATTGCAGAGCGGATTCGAAAAAATGCAGAGGCAAGAATCTTTAAATTTGCAAATCACACCATAAAAATTACACTTTCAGTAGGAATCGCTCGTTTTCCTGACCACGGAAAAGACAAGGAGACACTAATTTCACTCGCCGACAAAGCTATGTATCACAGTAAAAAGCACGGTCGCAATCAGGTGATTGTGGCGGAGCTGGAATCTGATGTCTAAACTAAAATTAATTTTCTCAGATTTTCACCTCGGAAAAGGTAAACGGCTTGCTAACGGAGCCATGAATCCTTTAGAGGATTTTTTTCATGATTATCGGTTTAAAGAATTCCTAGAACACTACACCCAAAGCCCGTACGAAGATTTTGATATTGAACTCATTCTTAACGGCGATATTCTTAATCTGATTCAAATTGATTATCATGGTCACTTTACCAGCGTTATTACCGAATCGGTTTCGCAGACCAAGATACTGTCGATTATTCAAGGGCATCCTGTTTTCTTTAACTCCTTACGAGATTTTTTAAACCATCCCAAAAGGACACTTACCTATGTGATTGGTAATCATGATCAGGAGATGCTTTGGCAGGGTACAAGACAACTTTTTGAAGGTGCGATTGGAAAAGAGGTTAACTGGAAAAACTCCTACTATCAAACCGATGGAATTCACGTGGAACATGGCCACCAATATGAATCGGTTAATCGCGTGGATCCTACTCGACTCTTTCTCACTGAAGGGCTCCCAGAACCTATCCTTAATCTACCTTGGGGCACGCTCTTTACCATTCAATTTATCGTACGATTGAAACTGATTCGGCCTGCAGTGGATAAAATTCGTCCCTTCCGGCATTTTATATGGTGGAGCATTTTTCACGATACGTGGATGTCTATCACACAAGGAATTACACTTATCTCCTATTTTATCTCAACTCGATTTAGCAAGGTGAGATACCGGCAATCAAGTCTAAAATTAACCTTTAAAATTCTATTTGAAGCCTCTGTGTTTCCAGATCTAAGCGATGCCGCTAGAAAAATTTTGCGAATGCCCGATATCCACACTGTAGTTTTTGGGCACACCCATGTTTATAAACAACTTCCCATCGGCGATGAAAAACAATATCTCAATACCGGTAGCTGGACAGATATTATCTCAATGGACCTGGAAAATTTTGCCCGAAGATCCCGATTAACCTACGTTCGAGTGGAATATGATCCTCAGGGGAAGTCTATTCCCATGCTCCGCCACTGGATCGGTAGAACCCCCATCGAGGATGATGCTTTTGGAATCTAGCTAAATGACACGCAGCATTTTTTATCTTTTTTTTTCCAGCAACCTTTTGTCATCCCCCCTTACCTGACATATAATCGTTTCACTTTTAAAGGATTGCGTTAATTAATGATTCACGCACCAGTATTCTTTTAAAATGACCTATAAATGGCTAGTATAAAAACTGGTTTTTATTTTTGTAACTATTGCATTAAAGGCTAAAAAATGATCGGGAACCTCGCAAAAAAAATTTTTGGTAGTGGAAATGATAGGGAAATAAAACGACTACTTCCCATGGTTACTCATATCAATTCGTTCGAAACTACATTGGCCCAATTTAGTGATGAGGGCTTAAGGGCTAAAACAATTGAGTTTAAGGAAAAAATAGCACGAGGGGCTACCGTCAATGACATTCTTCCCGAAGCCTTCGCTGTGGCGAGAGAGGCAGGAAAGAGAGCCTTCAACATGCGCCACTTCGATGTTCAGATGATTGGTGGAATGGTTCTTCATAGTGGCAAGGTAGCTGAAATGAGAACGGGTGAGGGAAAAACTCTAGTCGCTACCCTTCCCGTTTATTTAAATGCGCTTGAGGGTAAAGGGGTTCACGTAGTGACCGTTAACGACTATCTAGCACGTCGTGACTCCGAGTGGATGGGGCAACTCTACAAGTTTTTAGGGCTCTCAGTAGGAACTATTGTCCACGGACTTAATGATACCGAAAGACGCGCGGCTTATCATTCAGATATTACCTACGGTACTAACAATGAATTTGGTTTTGATTATTTACGCGACAACATGAAGTTTCGGCTTGAAGAATTTTCTCAGCGCCCGCTTCATTATGCGATCGTCGATGAAGTAGATTCTATTCTTATCGACGAGGCAAGAACCCCACTGATCATTAGTGGTCCCACAGATGATTCCACCGATAAATACTATTTGGTGAACTCCATCATACCTATTTTACAAAATGTAGATGATTATACTATTGAAGAAAAAACCCGCAGTGCCTCTCTCAGTGAAGCTGGAGTGAATAAACTTGAACATGCGTTACGTGTTTCAAATCTCTATGCACCAGAACATATGGAGCTTGTTCATCACGTTCACCAAGCTTTAAAAGCGCATGCCATTTTTAAACGTGACGTAGATTACGTGGTTAAAGAGGGTGAAGTTATCATCGTCGATGAATTCACAGGCCGTCTCATGCCAGGTCGTAGATATAGTGACGGACTCCATCAGGCCCTAGAGGCTAAAGAGGCGGTGACTATTGAAAATGAGAATCAAACTCTCGCGACAGTTACATTTCAAAACTATTTTAGAATGTATAAAAAATTGGCGGGAATGACGGGAACCGCCGATACCGAGGCAACAGAATTTAATAATATTTATAAACTTGAAGTGATCGTAGTTCCCACCAATCGAGACATGGTCCGACTTGATAAACAGGATGTGATCTACAAAACGGTAAAAGCGAAATATAAGGCAGTTTGTGATGAAATTGAGGAACTCCACGAATTGAAACGTCCCGTACTTGTAGGAACGATCTCGATAGAAAAATCGGAATATCTCAGTGGTCTCCTCGATAAACGTGGAATTAAGCATAATGTACTCAATGCGAAACAGCATGAAAGAGAGGCTGAAATCGTAGCTAATGCAGGGCAACCTGGAGTGATCACCATTGCTACCAATATGGCAGGTCGAGGAACCGACATTGTTCTTGGCCCTGGTGTAAAGGAAAAAGGGGGGCTTCATATTATTGGAACTGAACGCCATGAATCTCGCCGCATTGATAATCAATTACGAGGACGGGCGGGTCGCCAAGGAGATCCAGGTTCCAGCCGATTTTATTTATCTCTGGAAGATGACCTTTTACGTATTTTTCAAGGAGAGAAAATAAAAGGCTACATGGATCGATTCAAAATGGAGGAGGATATTCCGATTGAATCTAAGCTTATTTCCAGAGCGATCGAAAATGCACAGAAAAAGGTAGAGGGGCACAACTACGATATTAGAAAGCACCTACTTGAATATGACGACGTTCTTAATAAGCAACGAGAGGTCATTTATGAATTACGACGCCTTATTTTAGGCGGGCAGAATACCAAAGCTTTAGTATCGGACATCGTTAGAGAACAGGTAGAAAGTATTTGCGGCGCCTTTGCAGCGACTAAAACGTCTACCGATTGGGACACTAAATCTCTCCTTGATGCCTTGATTGGACTCTTTGATAAGAGTTTGGGATTCACTCCCGATTCTCTATTGCTTGTGGAGAGCAGAAACACCTTAATCGACGATATTTGTAAACAGGCGCAAACTCTTTACGATGACAGAGAGCAGTTAATGACGGTTGAGGTCGTTCGTCAGTTAGAACAGATGATCTATTTGGGAACTATTGATCAAATGTGGAAAGACCATCTTCTTAATATGGACCATTTAAAAGAGGGTGTGGGGCTTAGGGGATATGGGCAAAAAGATCCTCTTGTTGAATACAAAAAAGAGGGCTTCATGCTTTTTAAAATGATGGATGAGCAGGTAAAGCAAGATGTCATCACTAAGCTTTACCGTGTCCAGGTTACAAAACAGGAAGAGGTTCAAGAGTTGCAGCCCAAGCGTCAGCAGATGCAATTTTTTCATGGCGCCGAAGAGGATTCACAGCTTCGTCCTGCGACTAGAGAAGAGGATAAGGTAGGAAGAAATGATCCTTGTCCTTGCGGCAGCGGCAAAAAATTTAAAAAATGTCATGGGGGGTAACCTTTGCTATCTACATGTCCAAGTTGTTTGACTCAAATATTACATGACGAGGCAAATCATCAAGTCGAATGCCATTGTGGGGAAAAATTCAGTCCTTTCCTAGAGGCAACTCCAGCAGGACTTGCCATGGGTACACAATCTGGATTGATGGCGATGGGAGAGAAACATAATTTTTCTTTACCCGCTGAAATTGAGCCTCCCGTGATCGATCCGTTCCCATCCACAGCTCCTTTAATCGATTATTCTGAAAGTGAAGCCGCCTTTGCCGAGCTAAGAAGCTTTGGAGAGGATCTAGGAAAAATAGAACCTATGGCTCCAATCCCTGCTTCGCTTCCTCCTGTCGGTTTAGAATCAGATCCGATGGTCATTAAAATGCCTGTCAAAGAGAGTCTAGTCTCTGGGGTCGATTCATCGATCTCTTCAAATACCGATTCTTGTTTGATGACGGCGGGTGAAGGTTTTTCCGGTTATCTCATTGAGTCTTTTCTTTCTCCACTATCTGTTTGGTGTGCGGTGAGTGCAGATGCAGAGGATCCGCTTAAGGCAGCCAATGAACTTATTTCTGAAAGAGCTATAAAGGTAGGAGCCAATGGTGTTGTTTCGGTGAGATGGTCCTTCACTCCCGATGGAGCTCGTATTTTATTAACAGGGACGCCGGTGAAATGCCGAAAACTAAATTAAAAAAAATAGAAAACTCAGCTAACGACGTGCGACCTATTGGTGCCAGAGCGTTAAAGAGTGTGATCGATACCCTACGTCCCTATTTACAGGAGGCAAAGGTGCTAGACCTTTTTGCCGGACAGGGAAGGTTTGGAATTACAGCGAGTGATGAGTCTATTAGGTCGGTTCTTTTCATTGAGAATGATCCCAAGGCATCGGCGACTATTAAATCCTTTATTGTGGGTCGACAATTTCCAAAACAGGTCATTGCCAATGTATTTTGCCGTGATGTCTTTCTTTTTCTAGAGCGCTGTAAAGAGACCTTTGATATTGTTTTTGCCGATCCCCCTTTTCCACTTTGGAATGACAAATTTTCAACCCAGTTATTTTCAGGTGTTTACCGAGTGCTTCAAGAAGGGTCAATTTTTCTTGTGAAACAGCCTAGCCGAATGGTACCCTGCTCCGAAATTGAGGGATTAAAATTATTTAAAACCAGCGATTTTGGAGAATCGCGATTGCTCTATTTTAGATATGAAAAAAATTAAACAAACACAAGAGCTCAAAAGATCCTATTACCGCGCTATTTATCCAGGTACCTTTGATCCTATTACTAATGGTCACATCGACCTGATTACTCGCGCTCTTTCTACCTTTGATGAGGTGATCATTCTAATTGCCCACTCTAGTAAAAACCCAATTTTTTCTTCCTCAGAGAGACAGGCATTAGTTCAGAAATGTTTCAAGAACGACCCCAGAATTAAGGTAGAGGTAATAAAAGGCCTCCTAGCCGACTATGCTAAAAAACAGGGAATCAATGTAGTATTGCGAGGTTTGCGAGCTATTTCCGATTTTGAATATGAATTTCAGATGGCTACTATGAATAAGCGACTTCACCCTGAGTTAGAAACCTTTTTTCTAATGTCATCAGAAAATAATTTTTTTGTTAATGCCTCTTTAGTTAAGGAGGTCATTTCCCATGGCGGAGATGTTTCAAGTTTAGTTCCCCTTCACGTGGAAAAAAGTCTCAAGGAAAAACTATGTTAAAAATTGCAAATCGAGTCAAAGCACTAAAATCTAGTAGTATCATGGCTATTTCCGCAAGAGCAGCGGAGTTAAAGGCCGAGGGACATGAGGTGATTAGTCTAGCAGCTGGCGAGCCAGATTTTAATACTCCTGATTTAATCCAAGCTGCGGCAACTAAGGCAATGAAGGACGGGATTACAAAATATACTCCCGCAACGGGCTTTCAATCTTTGAGAGAGGCGATTGCAAAAAAGATATCTCTGGAAAACGGATTTCCAGTGGACCCTGAGGAGGTTCTTATTACCTCTGGTGCTAAACATGGTTTGTATTTGGCTCTTCAATGTTTAGTGGATCCTGGAGAGGCCATTTTAATTCCGACTCCTGCTTGGGTGAGTTATAGCCCTATGATCGAATTAGCTGGTGCCTCCGTAATCCCTTTGCCCTTATATGAAGAGGATGGATACCGTCCCAATGTTGAGAGATGGAAAGGGATGGCCATTCCACCTAATGCCAAAGGCATTATTATTAATAGTCCAAACAATCCCACTGGAGTCGTTTACAGTCGGGAGGAATTAATCAAATTAACAGGTTGGGCTTTGCAGAGAAATCTTTGGATCATTTCGGATGAGATCTACGAAAAAATTATTTATGATAATTTGACCCACACAAGTATTTCAGCATTAGGGCCAGAGGCTAAAAAAGCTACGATCACGGTAAGTGGTTTTTCTAAGAGCTATGCCATGACGGGATGGAGATTTGGTTGGGTGATTGCGGACAGGCCTTTTATTGCTAAAATGGCGTCATTACAGAGTCAGAGCAATAGTCATGTGACTAGTTTTGTACAATGGGCAGCGATTACCGCATGTACCTTACCGCCAGAGATTGGAAATTTTATGGTGGCCGAGTTTGATAAACGTCGGCGATATTGTATGGAGCGTCTTGATAAAATGGGGGACTATTTAAGTTACACCCGACCCACCGGCGCTTTTTATATTTTTATTAATCTTAGTAAATGGTTAATAAAAAACAGAATGACAGATTTAGAGTTTTGCAAAGAGCTTTTGAATAAGGAGTATGTAGGAGTCGTACCGGGCTCCTCCTTTGGCAAAGAGCATTCGATTAGAATTAGTTATGCGACTAATATTGATAATCTCAAAAAAGCTTTTGATCGCATCGAAGCTTATTTGAATAGGTAGGATTCTTTTTATAAAAGTTGCTATTACTTAGAAGGAATTTCCAAGTTCGATATAAAAAGAGGACCCTTCGGGAGTTAGTGCATAATCGCCTCTAACGATAAGACGTTTGCCCCAAATTATTCGAGTTCCCCATCCCATTGAGGCATGAAGATTTCCAATCTGAACTGGAAGAAGTTGATTCCAAACTCTACCTACGTCGATAAAAGGCACAAAGCCTAATTGAATTTCTTGGTCAGCAAAACCGAAGGCAATAGGATCCCAACGCAATTCAAAACCTAAGGAGCTTCGAATATGATCTACAAATCTATTTCCATCATAACCACGCATAAAGCGATCGCCTCCAAAACCGATGGTAGAGTCTGAACCTCCGGTTGCAGAAAGTTCAAAGAAGGGAACATTTCCAGAGAGAACTTCAAAAAAGGTACGATGGGCAAATATTAATTTTCGATGTAGCGGATAGTAATAACGAAAAGTGTAGGTTGTTCTTAGAAAATCGAAATTACTTCCTGTGTATTTAGAATACCATTGAAGATAGAGTTCATTGAGTGTGCCTCGCGTGGGATAGGGCTCAAAGTCTAAGGAGTCTAGAACTATAGCCCATCCCATATAATGGGTTCGTCCACCGGATCTTCCTAAGGGGTTATCTGTGAGAAGCCAACTGCCAGTAGGGGCGGTAATCTCCATCCACTTTAGTCCCAAGACAGGTCCCGTTCGTAGATTATTTCCAAGATACCTTAAAAGTTGAAAGGTGAGTGTGGGAGATGCACGATCGTTTCGATATAGAGGGTTTTCGGGTTCAAGTCCGGTGGGATTAACTTTAGTATCGTTGCCTATGCCATAATAACGTTGAGTGATATCACGATTATAGGAGATTCGGCTGGTGACACGGTAGAGGCCTCCAAAGGCATAGGGATAGTCGGCTTGAAAGAGGTGTTTATACCTTCCTTTATCGCTAGCGAGGACCTGTCCCATGAATTCTGATTTATGGGGATCTTGGCGAGTAATGTTGACGAGTTTAGCGTGTAGCCCTAGGTGAAATCCATTATCAGGACTTGGAAAGATCAAGGGAATCCCTTGAATGGTCCAAGGCTCGCCCCACATTTGAAATCCTTTACGACTCACAACTTTATCAATTCGAGAAGCCACCTCCTCCCCAAACAACTTCAGCTCTTTTCCCATCCCCGGATATAGGGGACGGAGGTTAGGTGAGCCATCCTCGATAAAGTCATCAGCTCTAAAGGCACTGGGAACCTCTGGAGCATAGTTGTCATTATCTTGTATCTTTTTAATTCTTTTATTTTTCTTAAGAGATTTGCTTCTTTTGATATTGGGAAATTCGGAAATAGCATTGAGGGTTGGCTGATAAATAGAAGATGCAGCCACTACAAGTAATAGAGAGCTGATGAAGATCACAAAACGCAACATGATAGCTTATATTGGCTTGATCTTAAGTATTTGAGAAGTAAAAACTCCAATTTTCAACATTTCTATTTATGGAATGACTCACACTTCACTTATTCCGGATTTCACTTCATAGGTCAGAAAAAGGATACAAATCCAAGTCCAAGAAAGGGACCTGAAAGATTTAAATTGCTTCCTTGTAATAGAAATGAACTCCCACTGCTTTGCAGATCTCTTAGATTAACCCATCGGTATCCGGCCTCTAAATGAAGTCCTAAACGAGAGTTGAAGTGTAGTTCCATTGAGGCTCTTGCGTGATAGTTCCAAAATTGGGCCCCCTGCTGAAAGGTTCCATTCTTAGTGGAGTTAATTTTTTTTTCTAGTGGATACATCCCCCCAATAGCAAAGAGATATTGGACTCTAGGATTGCCTCTAACATAGGCAAGTTCAGGGCCCAGCATCTGAAGCTTCAGAGTATCTGTTTGGGCATCTCCATTTAAAGTTAGCGTTCGTGCTGAGAACCAATTTTCATATCTGATACCCAGCCAAAAAGGAGGAATTAGATGCCACCCGACTCCTGCCACAGCAATAAGTGGAGTTCTCATGTTCTTAGAATAAATGGCACCTGTAGCCTTATCAGCCTCGGTGGAGGTTAAAGCAAGATTACCGGACAGATAAAAAAGGAAGGGACGTGCTTTTAACAATCCAATATCGGAGCCAAAGACCCCCAAATTCAGAAAGAATAAAAACCAAACTTTTTTATCAAAATTCCCCATCCCCTTCTTATCGGTCGACCTACACTACGAGTCACAACTTGAATTATGAAATTTTCCCGATAATTGATGGGGGACGGAGGTCGCAAAGCTCCCTCCGTCCTCTTTTGAAATAGAAAACGCTCCCCAGTACTACCCAAACGCCCCCCCGATTACTTTGCGCTAGAGAAAGAATGAACCTACAAGACACTCATGCCCAGAGTGCCACGTTCCTTAATAGTTTTTAATAATCATTCG
>SHZA01000054.1 GCA_009692515.1 Bdellovibrionales bacterium | reverse complement strand
GGTAAGGGTTTTTTAAAAAAATCATCTTTCAAAAAAAAATCTGAGCGCCGGTTTAAATCATTCTATAAGAATATTTATTAATAACTAAAACCGCCTAGATCCCCTACCTTTGGTTAGGGCGGGCTTACCCTTTATTCGGGGCCAGGTATCTTGATACAAAGGCCAATATCGGTCCGATAATGCATACCCTTCCACGAAATTTGTTTAAGTCTGCGATAGGCCTTTTCTCTAGCCTCTGAAATAGTGCAGCCAAGAGCTCCGACTCCCAAGACTCTCCCTCCAGAGGTCACAAGCCCCTGAGAAGAGGCTGCGACTCCACCAAAAAAAACTTGGGTGTCGTGGCCCATAGCCTCTAGTCCAGTAATTTCTGAACCTAAGACCGGGTTTTCAGGATACCCAGCAGTGGCAGCTACCACATAAATGGCAGTTTCCTCTCGCCATTTAAGATTGGGGGCATTTGCTAGTTCCCCTTTTGCAGTTGCCATTAGACTTGGCAAGAGATCGGTATCAAGTCTCATTAGTAGGCTTTGAGTTTCAGGGTCTCCAAACCGCGTATTAAACTCTAGGACAAAAGGGGTTTTGTTTTTATCGATCATGATTCCTATATAAAGAATTCCTCTAAAATCAATTTTTTCTTGGAGTAGAGTATTCAGAATAGGCGCTACGATGGTGGTAGTAATTTTTGCTTCAAGTTC
Source organism: Bdellovibrionales bacterium (assembly GCA_009692515.1). Classification (GTDB taxonomy): domain Bacteria; phylum Bdellovibrionota; class FAC87; order UBA2466; family UBA2466; genus UBA2466. Next base: position 13,388 of record SHZA01000054.1, on the reverse strand, counting down.
TAAAGTTAGATGAGGGGAGGGCGATACGGCTCCCATGCCACCTGTATTGGGACCTTCATCTGAATCAAAAACTCTTTTAAAATCTGTCGATGAGGAGAGTGGTAAAAAGGTATTACCGTCACAAAATCCTAAATAACTTAATTCCACACCCGCAATAAACTCTTCAACAAGCACCCTCTGAGGTAACGGACCAAAACTTTGTCGTACCCAAACATTATCTGCAAATGCTATCGCCTGTTCTTTGCTTTTCGCAATGGTGACCCCTTTACCTGCAGCAAGGCCATCAAGTTTTAAAACGGTCGGGTAGGTAAATGATATTAAATCTCGTTGAAAAGAATCTAAATTATCATAAACGGTAAAATCGGCAGTGGGAACTCCTGCCTTCACCATGAATTCTTTTGAAAATATTTTGCTGGTCTCCAATTTTGCAGCTTCACGGCCAGGGCCCACCACCCAAAACCCAAGATTTCTGAAGGTAGAGGCGTAGTCTTCGGCTAATAGTTGCTCTGGGCCAATAATAATGAGTGCGATATTTTTTTCTTTTGCTACCGACGCAATCTCTTTAGGGGAGGTGAGTGTTCCAAAGGATGGGAAGCCCTCCTTTATAGTTCCTGCATTTCCAGGATGAACAAAAACTTCATGCGAAAAGGCATTTAATTTCCAAGCAAGGGCATGTTCTCTGCCCCCATTACCTAAAATGAGAATGGTCACTTCTATTCCCTTCGGTGTTCGTTAGATAGAGTCGCTACCCATGAAGGTAATAACACTAGACCCCTTATGTGACAAATCGATCGTACCGTAGCCTAAAAATAAAAATATCTTGAATGACTAAGAAACTCACTATCTTAAAAATCTTTTGAGTGTTCAAGAGCTGGAATGTAATTGGGGTGAGTGTAGAGGAGTTTTTTTAATGTTTCTATCGCTTCGCTCCCGCGGTGTAGTTTTTTAAATAGCTCGTACTGGTACCAAAGAGCCACTGCCGATTGGGGATCTATAGCCAATGCTTTTTGGTAGTCGGTTTGGGCTTCAGAGATTTGATTTAGTTTTTCTCTGGCCTGTGCGCGTAGGACATAGGGGTAGGGACCGAAATAATCTAAATTTGGAGGAAGTCTTGAAATGATATTTTTTAAGTAGCCGGCATCAATGGCATGGGGCAGTAGCATTTTTAAACTAAGAATGCGTGGCAAAATATTTCCGCTGCGATTGGCCAGGGCGTCCATTTTTCGCCAGTCCTCTGCTCTTGAGAGGGGATTGGCTAAATAGGTAATGTAGATCCTTCCAATGAGTTTATCTTCATCCGAAGCCTTTTCCATGACCTGGGAATAGGCTACTAAGTATTCGTCGTAGTTAGTTTTGCTTTGGAAAAATCCCAAGGGAATAGGACTGAGCTTTTCAAAATCGGGATCTCTACTTAGCATTTTTAATACACTGTCTTTAGCCGCTTCAGGCTCTTTATTTTTTAAATAAAAGATAGATTGATAGATATAGCTCACCCAACGATCTCTGGAATCATCGACGGCAGCCTTAAAAGATTGGCTCGCATCGGCAGTAAGGCCAAGCGCAAGTTTTGCCCACCCTTTGTGGACCTGAATTAGCCAGAAATTAGGAAGCTCTAATTCTGCTAATTGGAGGTAGTCTAAAGCCTGCTGATATTTTTTTTGTTTTAAATAGGCTCTTCCCAAATTAAAACGCGCTGTAGGATCCTTAGGATCAAGTTGCAGTGCCTCTAAAAAATGGCTTTCCCCCATGTCACCTTCATCGTCCTCTGAAATGAGTAGATAACCTAACCACAAATGGGCCTCAGCCTTTAATTGTGGACTTCCTTTAGACAACAAAGTTTGGTCTAATATTTTTTTTGCTCTAAGAGTAGATTCTCCCTCTGTAATAAGTAGTCCCGCATAGAGTGATAAATAACTTGAATCGGTACCTGAATGACCTTCATGATAATTAGCTAAAAGTTTAAGGGCCTGTTTATTTTTTCCTGTTTGGATTAGCAGTTTTGATTTTCTGACTATTTCAGTATCGGTAGTTTTAGGCTTTTCTAATATCTGGAGGCTAGAGGCCACCTCTGTTGTTTCCCTCTTAGTATTGGCGGGTCTATAAAAAAATAGGACACATATTCCTGTGAGAGTTAAGGCTGTGAGAAGAGGGTATCGTTTTGTAGTATTACTTTTTAAGGAGGTTTGTTTTTCAGATTTCGATGAACCCATTTTTAATGGAACTTTTGGGACGTAATCTAAGGGCTTCTCAGATGGAAGGGAACGATTTAAGGGATTTGTTTTCAAAGGATTAGGTATGGGCGGCGAGGGTGTAAAGAATTTATCGGTTTGGGTAGAGGTGGGGGTAAGATCTGAGACCGATATTCCCGTAGTGGTAGTATTAATTCTAGAACTGGTACGTGTGATTTCATCCGAATCACGAGCCTGAAGAGTGTGGGCTGAAATCCAATGTCCTAAGGTGCAGCAAATTTCATCATTGAGAGTAAAAACATGACTCTCCAATTGTTTCAAAAGCTCGGTTTGGGTAAAAGGGCCTAAAACCTCTTTTGATTTTGTTTTAACGATCCATTCTTTTTTAGAGTTATACATAGCTATAGTTTTCTCTGTAAATTTATCGGCATAAATGGAATCTAACCTTATAGGTTTCAGCCATTTAACTCGGAATGTAGCTCGAGAAAACTTCTCTTGAAATTAATTCCCCTAGGGTGTTTGTTGGAAGTTATGAAAATCATGGAGTTAGGCCATTATCATCACCTATTTGTGAACTATTATGTCGCAGCACAAAATGTGCTGCCACAGATTCCAAAATCATTGGAACTCGATCTTTTTGAAGGCAGACCCGTGGTGTCATGGGTGGCCTCTACCCATCAGGATATTCGGTTATTGGGCCTTCCCTGGAAATTGAGTGACCAGGCCTATTCCTTAATTTTAAGAACCTATGTTAAGAAAAAAAACAAACAGGGAGAATGGATTCGAGGTTATTTTGAAATAGAGGGATGGTTTTCACAGTCTAAAATAAAAAAACTCTATCAAGTTTTGAGACTAGGAAAAAAGGGATCACTTGATTTAACAAGGTCGGTCTGTTTTGAACCCTTTGAAAAAAGTTCCCGCGGAGTGTTTCAGTATGAGTGGTCCTCTTGTAATCAAAAGAGCCGGGAAATTTTAAAACTACGTACTATAGGACTTCCAGAGCCAGCGATGTCCGGTTATCTAGAATTTTTTGCGACTGAAAAATATCTTCAATTTTCTACACAGGGTAATAGAACCAAGAGCCAAATGTTTTCGCACGCTCCATGGTTTTTATGGGAGGTAGATGAGGTGCTGCTACCGATGCAGTGGCCAGGGTTATTATTTCAGCAATTGCAAGTGGGTGAGCCAGCCTCATGCTATGTGGCTAAGGGTTCAAAGGTTAATGTCGGAAATGTCGTTTCCCTGTGAATACTAAAGTGATGCCATATTGCTCACAGGCTTGAATTACCTCTGTGTCTCTCTGCGATCCACCCGGCTGGATGATGGCAGAAATTCCGGAATCTTTTAGCGCCTCAATATTATCGCGAAAAGGAAAAAAAGCATCTGAAGCGAGAACAGCTCCCCTAGTTTTGCCTTTTGCTTTTTCTAACGCAATTTGAACGGCATCGATCCGAGACATTTGCCCTGCACCGACTCCTAAGGTCTGTCCATCTTTGGCGACTACAATAGCATTAGACCTGACATGCTTGGCCACAAGCCAGGCAAAGATAAGATCGGCACGAAGCTCGTGGGATAGGGTCTCATCGGGGGGAGTTACTACCTTAAGTTCCTTGGGAACCCCCTCGTCGTCTAATGTCTGTATTAGCCAACCGCCTAAACTGGATCTTACTTCAAAGGAATTGAGATTTTGATGGGCCCACTGAATCAGTCTCAAATTCTTTTTAGTGGAAAAAATTTTTAATGCATCATCAGCAAAACTGGGCGCAATAATTACCTCTAAAAAAAGCTTCGACATTAGCTCAGCACAGGCACCATCGATTTCGCGATTAGCGCTCACGATGCCACCAAAGGCCGATTTAGGATCGCACTGAAGAGCTCTTGTAAAAAGGTCGGCTAATGGTAGCGGCCCCGCGGCCACACCACAGGGATTATTATGTTTTACAATGGTGATCGAGGGCTCAAAAAATTCATAATTTAATCGTACGGCAGAATCTGCATCTAGTAAATTATTGTAGGATAGTTCCTTTCCCTGAAGAAGGTTCCAGTTTTTTATCTTGGCTCCCCAGGCCGCCTCTTGATGAGGGTTTTCGCCGTAGCGAAGAGGTGCCAATTTTCCAAACGAGACGGTGGCAGGAAGGGTTGAGCTAGATTGTGACCAAGCATCGGCAATCATACCATCATACTGAGCGGTTTTCTGAAAGGTGGCGGCGGCCATGGCATATCTAAAATCTAGGTGAGTTCCCCCGAAACTCTTTATCTGATCAGAGAACTCAGCGTAATGATCTGGAGAGGAGAGCACGGTGACACTCACCGCATTTTTAGCGGCAGCTCTTAGCATCGATGGGCCCCCAATATCGACGTATTTGGCTTGCACTTCATGAGAATCTTCCAAATGATCCCAGAAGGGATAAAGATTAACGACCACCAGATCAAAAGGTGGCATGTGATGATTTTTCACTTCGGTAAGGTCTGCCGATTCATTTCGTCTTGCTAAAATACCTCCAAAAATCAGAGGATGAATCGTTTTCAATCGGCCATCCATCATCTCAGGAAATTGGGTTACAGACTCGATAGAGATAATGGTAAACCCTTTATCGGTTAAGTATTTCGCGGTGCCCCCTGTGGAGTAAATCTGAGCTCCTAATTCTTTTAAGATAAGGCACAGACCTTCTAGACCTGTTTTATCAAAGCAGCTGATTAAAGCGTGTTTAATAGGAATGGAAGAGTTCATTGAAGTAAAATAAACTATTCTCTAAAGTCGTCAATCAAAGTTGTAAAGGTCGTGGTTAAAGCAACGATTAGGTTTTCTTTTTGGAAAAGAAAAATATAGCACTAAGTGTAAACGGTAAGATCATTAGGGAGATAAATTGGGAATAGCTAATTAAGCCTCCGAATAAATAACCGCGATAATCATCGCCCCGAAAACATTCAATTCCAAACCGAGCTAGGGTATAGATAGATATAGTTTCAAGAAAAATCTGGCCTACATATTTTCTGTGTCTGAAACGATATTGCACATAAAAAAAGAGCACAAGCCCTACGAGAGACTCATAAACCTGTGTGGGATGAACTCTGACAGATTTAGAGGCGGCTAAACTTTCGGGATTATTAAAGGCCATAGCCCAAGGCATATTCGAAGGGCGGCCCCAACAACAGCCCGCAAAGAAACATCCCAATCGACCGATGAAAAGCCCAAGAGCACCTCCAGGAGTGCAGATATCCATCATCTGCAAAAATGAGATTTTTTTAATTTTGGTATAGCTATACATGAAGAATAAACAGGAGAGAAAAGCGCCATAGAAGGTGTATCCACCCTCCCAAATCGCAAGAATTTTTTCAGGATGGTCGGTGTAGTAGGGTAGCTCTTCAAATAGAACGTGAAAAAGTCTGGCCCCAAATACCGATCCCAAAACGGAGATTAGAAAAAAATTCTCTACATGCTTTGGATTAATATTAAGCTTAATCGCTTTTTTCATTGCTAAGATATAGGCGGTTGAAAAAGCACTTGCTAACAAAAAGCCATAGGTAGGTACTTTAAAGTGGTGCCCGTAAATGATCGTATTGATAATAAAAGGGTGCATAGTGTCTCTTTAATTGCGTCGATACAAAAGTGAAAATAAAAATAACACGATAATTCCAAATGATAATAGCACGAACCAATCTCCGTGCTTCATATAAAATGTGGGAACAGGATTAGCCGGTAACGTGAGGGCTACATGGAGTACCTCGGCGGAGTTAACAGAGGAGGTGCGGCTTTGATTTCCTAAAGAATCTACAGCAAAAGAGATTCCGGTATTGGTCACCCGAAACAAAGGAATCTTAGTTTCTAAGGAACGAAAGACGGTAAGTGATCCATGAAGAAAGGGTTCTGAGGTAGGACCAAACCAGGAATCATTGGTTAGATTAACCACTCCATGAACAGGGTGGCTTACCGTTTTTCTGAAAAAACTTGGAACAATGGCTTCATAGCAGATGGTAATTCCTAATGCAGTTCCATCGTTAAGAAACACGGGATCTTGAGTGATCCCTTTTTCAAAGTCTGCAACCTGTGGAAAGTATCGGTACAGAAGTGGAAAATAATCTCCAAATGGAAAGTATTCTCCAAAGGCCAGGAGAATATTTTTCATGTAGGATTGCACTTTAAGCGAGCCATCCACCTGTGGCTCTAATAAAAAGGCCCCATTATAATCTCGAAAAGAATTTCTTTCCGATTTAGCATAACTTCCAGTGATTAACGGCGTTTTCCAACGGACCACCTGCTGTTTTAAAAGTTCAAATCTTTTTTGGGTAGCACCCATTGAAAAGGGCATGGCGGTTTCTGGCCAGAGAATAAGATCGGGTGGAGGGGAGGCCTTTAGGGCCTCTTCTGTAAGCGTGTAATATTTTTGTGTGACCTGGTCGACTAAACTTCCCAGGCCTTGCTCCGATTGCATTTTTTCTAAGCTTCCAATATTAGCCTGAACCAAAGCCACTCGTAAGGTTCTTCCAGGATTCGGGGGATTTTGAATTCGATACTGGCTAAAGGCTAAGGAAAGAAACCAGAGTGTCACTGGAATTAATAGAACTCCCCAAGGGCGTTTTGAAATTTTTATGGGGGGTAATACCAGTAATCCAATAGCACTTCCCAGACTGTAAATAAGAAAACTCAGGAAAATACTTCCAGTAATCTCTACTATCTGAATGACTCCAGTGGCTCGGTAAAGACACTGTCCCAAATACCAGGGGAAAAGTTTTGGAAAAGAATATTCTATCAGGGTAAAAAGTGCTGGAAGAAAAAGAGAGAACCATAGCGACCAGAACATTCTACCTTTGTTCTGGCCTACCAACTTTTTGTGGAAATAGGCCGCTAAAGTGAAAAAAATAGGAAAATTTAAAGCTCCGAAACCACAAAATACTACGAATATGAGAACAGAAAATACCCACGGTACATAGCCAAATTCATGAATGACATAGGTCACCCAATAAAACCCGCCAACCATCAAACTAAGAGATGTTACAAAGCCTAAAAGAAAATGTTTCTTTAAAGAGAATTTCTGAAAGGAGAGCCAGTTAAAGAAAATAGGAAAGAAAAAGCTGAGAAAAAAAATATTAAATTTTTCAAAACTTAAACAGACACAGGCCCCACTTAAAATACTGAGTGCCCAAGATTTTTTAAATAGCTTTTGAAACATTTTTAATATACCGAGAAAATATTTTTGTAACCTCTCGTTGTGCAATAGGGGTCACAAGGGATTTTGTAAACGATGGAAGGGGTAATTCACCTACAAGTGTCACATGGAATTTAACTAGAGTCCCCCCTTTATCGGGCACTAAGTTCCAATTTCCTTTGAGATGCATTTTTGAGTTGTTATCGACTGGAATAATTAGCAGTGTTTCATTTCCCTGCCTTTCAAAGGTGGTGAGAAAATCGATATTTAACTCATAGCCTCCATAAGAAAGAGTTTTAAATTTCCAATAGTAAGTGTCATCTTCAGATTGGGAAAAACTTTCTAAACTATCAAAATATTTTCCGATTGAGGTGTCATATTGGGTCAGAAATAGCATGGTTTTTTCTGGAGTGCTGGCGGAGTGGAAAGATTCGCTACAGATAATAGTAAGAGAAAAAGCCATGGATAAATCTTATCGTGAGTTTCAAGAGATAGCAAAAGTTTGCGAGAAATAGTTCTGATTCGGATTAGGTAATCTCTTTAACTCTTTGGTCTTGTGAGCGATGGGTAATCAGAAGACCCTCTTTGCTATCAACAACAATAAGGTCCTTCACTCCGATTAGAACTATCTTTTTATTGGAATCGGTAACGAGTAAACAGTCAGATGAGTTGATCGATTGGACCGTTTTGGTTTGCTCTGGAATTGTTACGATACTCTTAGTGCTTAGGGTTTGGTGATGTTCTAATAAGGCACTCCAAGATCCAATATCACTCCACTGCATGTTAGCAGGAATGACCTGAACATTTTTAGCCTTTTCTAAAATGGCAGTATCGATGGGCTGTGAGGTTAGCTTAGGATAGGCATCGGTGACGGTGCCATGTTTCACTGCCGATTGAATGAGATCCCATTCTAAAGGTAAATAGGTAGCAAAGGCTTGGCTGATCACATCTAGTCGCCAGATGAAAATGCCTGCATTCCAAAAGAAATTTTCTTTTGATACATATTGGGAGGCTTTATCTAAAGAAGGTTTTTCTATGAATTTATCGACGATAAATGCCCCTGAACCTGTAGAACTTCCTGCTTCGATATAGCCATATCCCGTGTGAGGTGATGAGGGTGTAATTCCTAAAGTGAATAGGGACCGACTATCTTTCGCCTCTAGAATGGCAAGGTTTAGAAGTCTTGAGAACTCTGAATCATTTCCGATGAAATGATCGGCAGGAAAAACCCCCATGACGCTCGACGGGGGATAACCTTTTTGTAAAAGAGTGGCGACCGACAACATCAGACAAGGAGCGGTATTACGGCCTGAGGGTTCTAAAATGAGTTGAGATATTTCAGGAAGCTGAGTTTTAAGAATCTCTTTTTGTGAGTCTCCGGAACAAATAAAAATATTTTTTACGGGGGTTTGTTTTTTTAATCGATCGATTGTCGATTGGATCAATGTGCGCTCGCCAAAAAGAGTGAGATATTGTTTGGGTTTTTCAGCTTGGCTCATCGGCCAAAATCGGGTGCCTCGGCCTCCTGCCATGACTAGTGCAATAAAAGAGGATTCAGGAAGTTCTGCCATAGTTATCTTCTAGTCTAACCACATCTGAAAGGTGTGGAGTGGAGACCTCAAAAATTCTACAATCGGTAGTGGCGTGAATACGATGAAGGCGACCTGGTGGAATGTGAAAAACGCCACCGTGAGAAAAAGAGTGGCGAGTGAGCTGCTTGGAATCGGGTCCTGTTTCGATGATGCAGTCACCCGATTCAATAAACATCGTTTCCTCTTTTTGACGATGGTATTGAAGGCTCAGAGAATGCCCCGCCTTTACAAACAGAATCTTAGCCACATAGGTGTCGGTATGAGCCCAGATGAGTTCATATCCCCAAGGCTTTTCGATTCGTTCAATCCTCTTTTGTATCAGATTTTCGGACAAGATAACTTTTAACCTCTCCACGGATTTGGAGTAATTCTCCGCTTAGCTTTGCAGTTTCTGTGTCTGAGAAATAGCCTAGCCACACACGATACCAGGGTTCATTTTTCTCACCAAGTTCTTTAATCGAGGTGTAAGCAAATGGGAATCCTAGTTTTCTAAGCTGATCCATTCTAAGTATGGCATCGGCTTGAGAAGGGTAGGAACCGACCTGAACTGTGAATTTTCCCTCAGGAAAGCTTTTGGGAGGAGTGGTCGGAATGGCAACTGAGCTAAGAGCTCTTTTGATAGGCTTTAGTTTTACAGGTACCTCTAGTAATGAGTTGATGTATGGATTTTTTAGCATTCCTTCCACCTCGTTGAGATCGGCTAAATCGGCTAAACCGGCTCTCACATCGCCGGTTCTTGGCTTTTCGGGAATGAGCTCTAGATCTGGAGTCTCGGCTGTGTTTTCAGCAAAATTCTCTGTGTCCTTATTTTCTTTTATCTTCGATATTATAGGTTTGGAGAGAGGGGCCACGGCATCTCCAGTGGGCTCTGAAACTTCATCTGTCACTGAGGATAAATGAGAAGGCGGGTGGACACTAGTTTTAGATTTAATACTACTGGAAGGAGTGTGACTGAGCTCGGCCTTAGTAGTTGCGGTATTAATATGGGCTGGTGGGGTGAGTTCGGCCTTAGTAGTTGCGGTATTAATATGAGCTGGTGGGGTGAGTTCGTCCTTAGTAGTTTCGGTAATAATAGGGGCTGTTGAGGTGAGCTCGGGTTTAGTAGCTTCACTAGAATGTGATGGGTGAATCTCTGAGGGAGAGTCGGTGGTCACCGAGGTTCCTGGGGCCTGGGCTGCGGGATGCCCAGAGGCGGGTTCTCTAGATTCGGCCGATCCCGAATGAACGGCAGCCACCTCTGCCCTTGGCTCAGATTTGGATTGAGAGATGCCTTTGCCCACCATAATACCTACGGTGAACATGAGGAGTGAGGTGAATATAAATAAACTAAAAATCACCGACATTTCCTTGTGATCAAATCGAAACGGAGATTGATTATTTTCCATAAGTTTTTTTCGGGAAAGTAGATTGAAAAATTATTGAGGAACTCTTTATATAGTACCTTGAAATCATGAGCCAAACAACCTGCCTTGACGGAGGTTATTAAACAAAGCATGATGTGGGGCTTCAAAACGGTTTTCATTAGGGTGTGTCAATAGGCCCTCTGAAGGCCGCAAATGAAGATTATGGTGGGTGTAGCTCAGTTGGTTAGAGTACCAGACTGTGACTCTGGGTGTCGCGGGTTCGATCCCCGTCACCCACCCCAATTTAGATAGTAGTCGAACCAACGCCCCCCGCTCCCACGTTCCGCAAGACTTGAAATCCGGTTCTGGTTCTTCCCGGGCCACGTTTGTCGATTTCAGAACCCTGCTGGTTACTTCCAAGGCTAGACCGACTAGCTAGCATAATTGCATATCGGGGGTAGCTACCTATAACGGACCTGTGTGCCCTCTTGCGAAATTTCCAGTTAAATTACCGCTTAATATTCCATCGTAGAGAGAGGTCCGCGGCTCACACCACGCGTCGGACGGTGTCTTGGGACACTTATTGCTCACAACCAAATTTATCGCCATTACGGCCATACCAGGAAATCCCCCTTAATGGCTCCTATTCATATTAGCCCCCTTAAGATAGGCCTCTTCTACCCAGGTGGAGCCCGTTCGCGTGGGAAAATATCAATAAAAAGATAAAAGATGGCGATATGGAGGTGGGCGATAGATGTCCTATTTAAAGGAGTTCCTGTGTTTCCACCTAATACTACGCTCATTGGGAAATTGTTAAGGTTACCGTTGGTTTTAGTTCCCCCAAAATTACGGGTGCGTGTTTTAAGTGGCCCGTTGGCTGGTTACCGTTGGATTGCGGGTTCTGGCAACCATGGTTTGTGGTTAGGAATTTACGAAAGAGAAAAACAGGTGGAGTTTTCAAGGGTGTTGGAGAGGATGCCGAAGGACGGTGTTGTTTTCGATTGCGGTGCTAATGTGGGGTACTACTCCCTTATAGCGGGACGCAAAATCCCCGGAGGAACTGCTCACGCCTTCGAGCCCTTCCCAGCATGCGTGGCGTTTATTCAAAAGCATGTCGAAATGAATGGGGTATCTAACGTTAAAATACATCCCGTGGCAGTCAGTAATTTGTCGGGAGACGTCTTTTTTGAGCGGGGCGTGTCCAACGCTACGGGAAGACTCTCTTCGAGTGGTACTCTCCCGGTTAGGCAAATAAAAATAGATGCCGAAATAGAGGCGGGTAGATTGCCAGTTCCCCATCTGATTAAGATGGACATCGAAGGGGCAGAATTATTGGCGCTGCAGGGAGCAAGAGAGACCTTAATGATACACCACCCTATTCTGTTTTTAGCGACTCACGGGGCTCAAGTTCATTTAGAGTGTTTGTCATTTTTAAAGGGGTTGGGTTACGAATTTGAAAGTCTGGACTCTCTTACTGTTGAGATGACAAATGAATTGAAGTGTTGCCACCCCTCAACACTTACCAGAGCTGCTCAAACCAGCGAATAAGAGCCATAAACCGGATGGATAGTACTTTCAAAGAGGATCATGTCCTAATGCATTTATATTTGTGTCTAGAAATGGCGATGAAAAAGAGAAGAGGCCGTCTATGCAGGGGCGAAGGGCTTTCTGTGAGGTACGAAACCCAAGCTAAGAGGTACCGATTTCGGCGTCAGAAACACCACACTAGTGCCCAAAAGGCAGTGCTGTCCACCTAGACCTTTAAGAGTCTTAAAATTCGGAAACAAATGAACTAAACAACAAAAAAGAAACAATAAATAAATTAATTATTTTCATAAATAGCCTCCTACTCCAGAAGAACCTATTCTGCTGCGATATCGGTGGTGCGCCAATTTGGGCACCGTCTATTGATTCGCCGCATAATAAAGTCTTGATCCCCTGTCATTAAGACCGTATATCTAGTTACCTATGACACATTTATTGCTCAGTTTTTCTCTGTTCTTTGTTCTTTCAACCCACGCGCTAGGATCGTTCAATTCGGTTTTTGAAAAAACCTATTACGACTCCTACCAAGAAGGAAAATGTGGGCTGAACATTTTGAACTTTTTTAAACAACTGGAATCCTTAGGAGAGGGAGTAAAAGGACTCAACTTAGTTTCTCTAGAGAACAAGGGCTTCACCGTTTTTGGAATGGTCAATGCTGAAAAGGCTAGAGCTCAACTTCATGGTAAATCGACGACCCAAGAAAAAAATTGGTACCATCACAAATTTGCCATCGACAATAAGGGGATGGTCTACGATTTTGATTACTCCAATTCGCCAAGGCCCACACCCTTTAATAAATATGTAGAGGATATGTATCTGAATGAAGATGAGTGCTTAACACCTAGGGGCGGTGAGTTTTGTGCGGGAAGAAAAAACAAATTAATTGATTACGAACTAAAGATTTACGAACCTAAAGATGTCTTAGAGCTCAATGATCGCCCCTATTGGACCGGGTCTTTGGGCCAGGCTCTGGATAAATTCAAACCCTAGATTTGAAGGCATTTACCTGGTGCCAAATTCAGAGGTGAAACAACTGCTACTTCGCCTTCACTCTGGAATAGCATCTAACTTTCACAGTGTTTCTATGGAGAACGTATCCATCTCGTTCAAAAGCGGCGTTCCGCTCAATTGCTTCTGGTTTTCGTTACCCAATCGAGAAGCCGTTATTATTTCACCCCGGCGCCTGTCGTCTCCAGCCATCGGATTAATGGTTGCGATTTTTCACGGTCCGTTTTTCAAAAAAGTTTCTAGCAGATCAATGAGAAAATAATCTAATAATCCCTGAACCTGGTCCAAAATTAGTTAAGCTATCGGAAAGTGGCAGGTTTAAACTTGCTTTTCAACCCAGGTAAATGCCTTTAACTTTACGGCCGCACTTTTACTATTATGGGTGCCTCCCCTAAGTTTCAGACACACCCTCGACGAAGCCGTTCGTCGGGTTCCCAAGGTCACCGAAGACAGCGAGACAATCATGAAGCTCGGCGTCCTCGTGGATGGTGACCCAGAAGGATATCTGCTTCAGATTTTCACGCGAAACGCCATCGGCCCCATTTTCTTCGAGATCATCCAGCG
>SHZA01000006.1 GCA_009692515.1 Bdellovibrionales bacterium | reverse complement strand
CGTCCTTTAATAGTGTATGCCACGATCAAAGTGGGACGGGTTCTATTTTTCTTAGCCTCTTTAAAGGCGGTGATTAAACATTCTAAATCATGTCCGGCTAAATTAATAAATGCTTCATGCACCTCATCGTCAGAATATTCTTCTAACCAAGGTTTTAATTTCTTAGATTTTTCTATTAAAACCTTTCGAGTGAGTTCGGGACGATTCGCAGACAAAACAGCTTGAAATTCATAATCGGAAAATTCTTTTTCTAAGACGCGCTGAAACTCATCTCCACCCGGTTTTTTGAAAAGTTTCTCACGGATCTTTCCATGTTGTAGTTTCACACCGGTCCAACCATTGGCCTCTGCTAATCGTACAATCCTATCGGCATCACTGCCGCCCAAAGCCTTTTCATTTAGCATTCGGGTTCCATCCAGATTTTGACGATTATAGTCGACAATCCAGACTAAATTTCCAAGCTGTCGTTCTCCAGCATCGGGCATGGCTTCGTGCAGAGACCCTTCTCTAAACTCGGAATCTCCCATCAAACACCAGAAGGTGGGGTCTTCATTTAGTGTAAATTTATGGTCCTTCGCAAATTGATATCCTAAAGAGGTATACATGGCATTGACTGGCGGAATTCCCACCGAACCGGAGGGAAAATATCTGAAACTATCTGGGTCTGCCTCTGCGTGATAGGATTGAAAAACGGGTTCCCCTTCACTTGAATAATGACGTAGATGTTGCATGGCTAGTTTTCGTTGATCGGTTGAAAATAGCTCATTGTTTTCGGTGCGAAAATTATGGAGAAGACAATTAAGAGCGTGATCCATAGGTGAGACATGGGGTTTGAAAGCAAAATAGTCTTCGGGCTCTCGCATGACTAAATGAATTGCGGTTAAGATATGCTGAGAAGAGGCACAGGCTGTAGGGTGTCCGCCTACTTTAGGCTCCCCCTTGCCGATTTCGGGTCGATTATTAGCGATATCGATCATTCGTAACACCATGAAATAGGCACGGTCACAAATATTATTTAAAATAGAATAGTCGATAGATTCCGATGTGGGTGTTTCTCGATTGATTTTTTTACCTGGTTTTTTCTTGTCTGTTTTCATAACTCACCGAATAGGAATTTCTTATTATCTAAGAATTTTAACTGTATTAGTAACGCTTACAAAGTGAAAATTTTATTCAGAATCAACCGTGTCTCCGCCTGTTAAAAATTGAGTACACTCTCTTGAGAAACCAAACTCAGATAGATCTTTAATTCTGTCGACATACAGCTTTCCTAAGAGATGGTCACACTCATGCTGCACAACGGTAGCGGCAAAACCCTCGGCAACAAACTCTACCTTTTCTCCCGTTTGATCCCATGCCTTTACTGAAATTTTAGTGGAACGGGTTACCTTACCTCTCAGTCCTGGAAGGCTTAAGCAACCCTCCCAACAGGAGGCGGTTTCCTCTGTTAGATTTTCTATCGTCGGATTAATTAAAACTCGGATTTGGGCCTTGGTATCGGGTTCGAAATCCCAAAGCATCACGACAAGCTGAACGCTTTCATGAATTTGTGGAGCCGCAAGCCCTCGTCCATCATATTCAAACATAGTGGCAACCATATCTTTAATTAGTGTTTGTATTTCGGGCTTGCCAATATCTGCTTCAGCAATAGGCTTTGCCACCTGCCTTAAAATAGGGTGACCCATGACTGCTACTTTTCTTATCGCCATACGTATCACTACTCCTTAAAAGGAAGTTTAAGTCTTTTATATTCTGTAATAATTTTAAGTCGATTATAAAGAGCGATCTTAGCTCCCTCTAAAGGCTGATGCACATCTTTGGTGAAGTATCCGGTGGTAAAAAAGAATCCTTTAGTGCTAGTGACGCTCTTGATAAAATCTTTGAATTCAAAAATAGTAGGCAATGATACAAAACGGTGCTCAGCATCTATTTTAAAAAAACCGAGTACATAATTTCCGAAGAAAAACTCGTTGGTGCTTGCTGCAATCCAGTAGACCTCATTGTCGCTAACGGTGACCCGATCCTTTATCTCTAATTTATTTTCTTCACAAAGTTTTTCTCCTACTACATAGAGGTCTTCAAGGGTTAACTCTCGAATGTCTTTGGGATCAATTAAAGAATCATCTTCAGGTGGAACTAATTGTAGTGGCTGTGGAGTTTTTTGACGGGTGATAATCATGGCAAGACCAAGCCCGATAAAGACCGCAAAGAAAGCTAAAGTGAAGATATTAAACATATGAGTTGTTGATTACCTCTCCTAAACCGCCAGCGCCCGGAACGATATATTGTTTGTCATTAAGGCCGCGCTCCTCTTTCCAGAATGTACCAGGAATTGAATTGAGTGCTTTTTCAGAACTTAAACCGCGGTCGAGACGTAGCGCAAAAATAATAACCTCAGGATAGTTTTGTGTCACGTGCGCTAAATATTCCGGAGTAATAATTAAGTGCATAGCGATGTATTTGTGGGCCTTACCATGAGCACGATAAATATCCATTGCACTTTTAATTGTTGAGCCGGTGGCGCCCATCGGATCGGGAATGATCACATAATGATCTTTAATATCGCCACCAATTTTTAATCCCCCAAGACTAGTGCCGATTACCTTTTCGTTGGTGTCTACTTTTCTGTTGATACTGATATGATCCTGTCTAATACCGTCAGGATTTAAAAGGTAATTAAAAGCATCGAAACAAATTTGTGATGGCACCGTTCCCGCTCTGGCTAGATTAACACAAACTACTTTAGTTAAGGGGTCAACTACCCTGGCCTCAAAGTTTCCTTCGGAGTGACTCATTGCCATTCGTGTTTCCAGTTGTTTTGTGATCAAAGGAAACTCTTGATTCACTACAACCCTAACGAGTTCACGATACAAAATGTCTAATAGTTGATTAATTAAAGGCTGCTTGCAATCGGCTCGACAGAGTTTTGAAAGAGTGGTGAAAAGATAAGGATCACTCAAAATGTGAACCTGCTTACCGTATAAATGAGAGATCTCAGATAACGTGTAACTATGTTGAGAATATTGAGCGTCCTTTAAAACTTTCTGATTCATCGTCTATAGAAAACCTCAAAATGAAGCGCAATGTCAAGTGTTCTATGGAAATTGAAGCACTAGAAACTGCAAAGTATTCAACACGTTGCGGAATGAGTTGACCCCATCTCCTGGAGTCTCTTAAATCACTAAAAATTGAATCCTCCCTTGTAGAAAGCGATAAAGCATGCAGCTAAGTTTGGACCTTGATGAGTATGTAGTTTTTGATCTGGAAACAACAGGGTTGTCCCCTTGGGGAGGAGATGAAATTATCGAAATTGGAGCGATGAAGGTTTGGGGACAAAAAATTGAGGAATCGCAAATCTTTCATTCTTTAGTGAATCCCAAGCGATTGATCCCTGAATATGCCACCAAGGTAAATGGAATTACAAATGAGATGGTAACGGCCGCCCCGACGATAGATGAGGTGTTTCCGAAGTTCTTAGATTTCTTAGGAAGCTCTTGGCTAGTCGCTCAGAATGCTCGTTTTGATATGTCATTTGTCATGAAGTATTTAATGCAGTTTCGTATCAAGCGACAATTTGAGGTTTACGATACGATGCTGTTTTCTCGTCGGGCCTTTCCTGGTGAAAGTAAACACAACTTAGATATTATTTGCTCGAGACTTGGCCTAAAGGTGATGGCTGAAGAAAGACATCGATCTTTGGGTGATGTGAAGTTAACGGCCCAGGCCTTTGTAATATTGCGCGATCGTCTCGGGGGTAATTTACCTAATCGTGAAAAGTATTCGGTCTAGTGACTCAAAACGGTAAATTCAGGAAATGACCACTTTAGTTTAAGTGTATTTGGCGTGACCGAAGCTACGGACCTTCCCATTTCGGAACAGGGAAGTATTTGAATCTCGGGAAGCACTTTATGATTCAACCAAAATAGCTCTTGAATAGAGCTTGGATAGCCTACCACTCTAGGAAGGAGGGGGTCATTTTTTTCTACGGCCATGCAATCAAAAATTTGCATCGTTTTAGTTTGTGAAGTGCCTGCATCTTCGATGATTTGTAAGATTTGGCGTTGGGGTTTATGCCACGATAACCAGCTTAATTTATTAACCTGATAAAACACAATGACCCCCGACAGAAAGCCTATGAAAACCAGTGAAGTGCCCACCAGTTTTTTATTTAGTAAGGCGTTGGGTAATGATAATCCAATCAAAAAAACTAAATAAAAACCTGGGCAAAGCAACCACCCTGGTGAAAAAAAACCATGACCCACATAGGTGATAAAAAAAGGAATAAAGAAAATGGCATAGCCCATTCGAGAGAGCATACCTTTGAAACATTCCGACGGTTGAACTTTAGAGTTCAGAGTTGCTAATAGAAGGCAGAATATAGGAATCAAAAATGAAATACCTAGGTACGCAGTAGGAACCATAAACCAAGAGAACACCATTTGGGGTTTGTACCCTGGATTAAAAGGCAATAAAAAGAGTCGGAAATAGAGATACCCCACGCCAATAAAAAAGTAGGGAAGTAGTGAAATGGATTTTTTGCCAAAGGAAAATTTTTTCGCAAGTGATCCGCCAAAAAGAATGGCGACTAGAAAAGGTAGATGGAAAATAGCCGCCTCTTTAAATCCGAGAGAGAAAACAAAGGCGATAATTCCCAAAAGGTAAAAGCTAATTTTTGCAGTTTTTGTCGACGCATTCAAGAATTTACTAAAGCAGTAGAAGTTAAAAAATAGTAACAAGATCTGAGGGCAATTCATGGTCCCCTCTCCTACCCATACCAAACTCGCAAAATGAAAATGTAGACAGACCACAAATAGCGAAACAAAAACGAGTGCCCTTTTAGTGCTGCCGGTAAATTCGGAAATGGCGAGATAACCAAAGAGTAAAGCTCCTACTGTAAAAAGGAGGTTAACGACCAACCAGCCGTAATAGTGATAGCCCATAGTTTGAAAAAGCAAATAGAGAATGAGTTTAAACCAGGGACGAAAAAACCAGATCTCAGCGGTCTCATTAAAAACTAGGTGGGATTGAAAAAGAAATTCCCAGTTCTGAGGAATGATGCGCACTACATTTCCGATCATGAGCCAGTCATCATGTCTAAAAAAGGAGATCGGAAAGGCAAAAATAAGATAAAAGGCGCTAAATCCCAATAGCATCCAGGCCAATGAAGATTGTCCCAAGTTTTTAATGGCCATCAACAATAAGACCTCGAAAAGAATTCAATAGGGTTTTTTTTTAGTGATTAAACGAACAGATAAATAGACCGGAAGCTCGATTAATTATACACGAGAGCGCTGAACCGATCCGAGCTTTGTTTTGGCAAATAGTAAGGGGGTCATCATGGTGGTCACAATTCCCATGATGATAAGCGTTGAGAATAGATTCTGATTAATAAGACCTTTTTGGTAGGCAATATTGGCGACTACTAGTTCCATGATTCCCCGCCCATTAAGAATAATGCCTGCCCCCAAAGCTTCGAGGTGCGTCATTTTAAGTAATTTCCCTCCGAAATACCCGCCCAATATTTTGGAAAAGATAGAAACCAGAAGGACTCCGATAATCATCTCAGGATGCGCCAAGGATTGAACACTGAAACTCAGTCCAATATAGGCAAAAAAGAGAGGGCCCAAAAAACCACTGGTGAGTGATTGGATTGTGTTTTGTAGCCCGGAAAAAATAGAGGTTCCAAACACATCGCGACTGAGTAATAAGGCTCCAAAAAATGCCCCAATAATAAAGTGAGATCCTAGGGTTTCACTCATCGAACCAAAGAAAAGTACAAAAATAATGGCGACTCCAAAAATAGCCTCTGGGCCAAATAGGTCCTCAAATTTTGAAATTAGTTTTTCGATCGAACTTGTCCGATGCGTTCCCCATTGAATTAATCTATTGGTGGCAAAAATTAAAAAGGCGAATAGGGAAAATTTTAATGAGGTTCTTAATACCGACATGATGAGGGGAAGGAGTCCCCCGGTAGAGGGCAGATCTTGCCTGTCAATAATGATCCCCAAACATAACAATCCCAAAATATCATTTAAGATTGAGGTCGCAATAGTAAAATTGCCAATTTTACTTTGTAGAAGATTAAAAGAACTTAAAATTTGTACCGTCACTGGAAGTGCCGTAATAGACATACACAGCCCTAGAAAAAAACTGGTAAGTGGATTAAGGTTGAGGGCCATTCCTAAAACAATTCCACCGGTAAGAGGAATTAAAAACCCTAGCATGGCAGCTACAAAAGCACGTCCCTTCATCGATTTAACCACCGCCCCCATTTCCATCTCAAGGCCAGCGGCAAGAACGATAAGAAAAACACTCAATTCTGAAATTCCTTCAAGTGATTTATTGGGCTGAATCCAATTTAAAATAGCAGGCCCCAGTAAAATACCGGCAAAAATTTCACCCACGAGAGAGGGCTGCTTAACTCGAACCATAAGCTGACCCAGCAGGCGAGCCATCACTAAAAGAAGCAAGATACTGGTAAGAAGGGGCATCCTTCTATTTTCACATAGAGTGAGGGTTAAGGCACTGAAAAACTAGTGGAAGAATTAGGCGTATCTATTTGTCGTTAAATTGCAGATCTTTTTTTAAATAGGCCTCATGGTCTGATGGTGTATCCAAATCCACTAAAATTGAGGCGTGATTACACGAAACAGAAAGGTGTTTGTGTTTGTCTAGCTTTTTGATCTGAAGATCCAAGCGTTGCTCGTCCTCGGGAATGTCTTCGGACAACAGAGCTCGACTAAACACCGATGATAAAAGCACCGGATGGCCACCCCGCTGTTTAAAGTTGGGAACTACGCAGTCGTGCTCTTTTAAATTTCCTTCTAGAAGTTTCCAGAGGCCCGCTTCAGGAGCAGGGGTATCTAGGGGCAAAATAAAAACGGATGAATCCCCGACTTTTTTTAAAGCCAATTTCAGTGAAGAAAATTGCCCTCTGTTAGGGTGTGGATTTAAAATGATCTCCGCTCTAGAATCTAGATCGCTAATAGCATTTCTAATCTCTTGCATATAATTTCCCAAAACCAAAAGTGGAACCACTCCCATTTTTGCAACGCAATCTAGTTGAAATTCAAGGAGTGTTTTCCCAAACAAGGGAAGCAGTGCTTTGGGTTGTGTCATTCTAGAGGATTGGCCCGCAGCCAAGATAATAATTTTACTATTAAGAACCATAGTGCAATTGAAGAAGTTCTGCTCCGACAGAAATGGCAATTTCAGAAGGAGATTTTCCAAGATTACCAATCCCAATGGGGCACTTAACACTCCGTAGTGTTTCTTCGGTGACCCCTTTGATTCTTAATCTTTGTTGAAATCGTTGCCATTTTGAACTACTCCCCACTAGCCCTAAATAGCGGCTTTTATTTTTCAGTAATAATTGAACCAGGGTTTCATCTAAGTCATGTCGATGGGTTAAGACTACAAAGTAGGTCTGAAATGAATTAAATTGAGTTTGGGAAATAAAAATTTCAGGGTCGAGGGTATGAGAAATAACGGTCGGCGGGAGTTGTGATGTCCATTCTTCACGTTCATCAATCACATGAACCGAAAAAATAGAATCATTAAGTGCCTTGGCAATCGCCTGCCCCACATGTCCTGCTCCGAAAACATAAAGCTGGGGGCCGGTATGTAGCGACTCAAATAGTAGCTCTACGGTACCGCCACAACATTGGCCTGTTTTAGCACCCAATGGAAAGTTTACTTTTAGGGAGATGCCGTTAGCTAATTGTTTTTTTGCCTCTTCAATAGCGAGGAATTCTAAGTTTCCGCCACCAATCGTTCCAAAAAAAGTTCCGTCTGCCTGGACCAGCATTTTTGCCCCAACCTCTCTGGGGGCAGAGCCATGGACTGCAGCAACCGTCACTAATGAGACAGGGCGACTCTGCTTTCGAAGCTGTTCAACTTGTCCTATCCAATTCCACATAGAAATTCTTCTAGCACATTTTGAGATACTGCAAGACGATATTTTCCCGTAGACCGAATGTCATCAATGGGGTGAATGTCCTTGAGTAATATTTGTTTAGCCTCTCGAATAGTGTTTTTATTTAGAGGGCAGCCGGTTAGAAATTTTTCTACTTCAGTGCAACGGACTGCAGTAGGCGCCACACTGCCAAAGGAAATACGCACCTCTTCAATTACATTTTTATTTATTTTAAGCACGCCGGCCATCATTGTTTTTGAGATGGCTTGAGCCTTTCGGCTTCCAATCTTTCTCCAGAAATGATGATGCTTAGATAGGTGATTTTCGAGACTTACTGAATGTATCAGTTCATCTTTTTTAAGTTCACTTTCTTTGTAGCCGTGATGAAATTTAGTGTAATCGATGGTTCTCATTCCCCGACTGGAAACAAGATGAATTTTAGCTTCATAAACCAAAAGCGCAGGTGGAAAATCTGCGGCAGGAGAGGCATTAGCAATATTACCACCGAGAGTTCCTCGGTTTTGAATAGCAACCGCTCCTACCTCCTTGGCACTCTCACAAAGAATCGGAAAATTTGTTTGTAAAAACTTGTGTTGGCGAACCTCCGAATAGGTCGTTAAGGCCCCAAGGGTAAGGGTATTCCTTTTTTTGGTAATCCCTTTAAGTTCACTAATACCTAAAATATCTACGTAATCTCCTGGGGCTAAAAGTCCGGCATCAAAAAGAACCATGATGTCTGTGCCACCTGCGATAGGTCGAGCCCCCTTCTCTAAAAAACTGAAGGCTTCAGAGAGTGAATTTGCAGAGGAACATTGATAGTCGGGCAGATAGGCTCTCACGATCTAGATTTCCCCTTTCGTGTTGAGGGTTTCGTTTTACCGACCTTTTGCACACTTTCAATGATTTGACAGTAACCGGTGCAGCGGCAAAGATTTCCTCCCAATCCCTCTCTGATCTCCTGTTGGGTTGGTTTTTTATTATTCCTATTTAAAGCATAAGCGGCCATTAGCATTCCTGGCGTGCAGATTCCACATTGTGCTCCACCACAATTTAGAAAACTCTCTTGAATGGGAGTTAGATATTTTTTCGCTAAACCCTCTACCGTTAGAATCTGTTTACCATCGGCCTGCAAAACGGGGACTAAACAACTATTGACCAATTTTCCATCAAGCATAACAGAGCAAGCGCCACACTCACCTTCTCCGCACCCCTCTTTAGTCCCGGTCAATTTCAAATCTTCCCGTAAAACATCTAGTAATCGTGAAAACGGGTGAGGACTTAGTAAATATTTTTTCCCATTTACAGTAAGAGCAAGTTTTTTCATAAAGAATTCTCGTTCATCTTGGCCATCAATCGTTCGGGGGTCATGGGAATTTGCGTGAGCTCAATACCCAGCGCCTGCTCCATCGCATTCAGTATCGCAGGTGCCGGACCATCTAAGGGAAGTTCCCCAATTCCTTTTGAACCGCCCCCACCGTAGGCGTAAGGCATTTCTGCAAAGTGAACTTCAATATCAGGAACGTCTAGGGTAGTAGGCATAATGTAGTTGCTCATTCTAGCATTTGCCATTTTCCCATTCTTCCAAACGACCTCTTCATAAAGGGCATACCCAATCCCTTGTGCGACACCTCCTATGATTTGTCCTTTGGCTAAAGTGGGATTAATTACTTTACCCACCTCTTGAACGGCCCAAAATTTATCGACGGTAGTCGTGTAGCTTCTGGTATCCACACTCACTTCGGCGACATAGGTTGCCCAAGCATAAGTACCGTAAGCATCTCCTTGATATCTTTGTTCATCCCATATGACATTGGGAGGGGCTTTATATTGTGAGGTGCCTTTCAGCTCTCCCACATCCTTGATATATTTTTTACAGGCCCCTAAAAATTCTTTTCGGGTATGTTTTTTATTTAGTAACTGGCTTGAGAATAACTTTTCTTTAAGATCAAGTGCCGCCTGCTCTACTAGTTTCCCTACAATCATACAGGTTCGAGAGGCGACGGTGGGTCCACTATTGGGAACGTGAGCTGTGTCTGGTTGTACCACCTCGACATCACTGGGATCTATTTTTAAGGTATCGGCAGTCATCTGCGCAAAAATGGTATTGGTTCCCTGTCCAATTTCAGTATTAGAAGTTAACACCTCAATTTTGCCATCATCTGTTGCCTTAACCGATGCAATCGACGACAGAAAGGTTTCCCCAGATCCGGTGAACCCCGCCCCGTGCATAAAAACCGCCAGGCCAATTCCCTTTTTTATGACCTTATTTTTATTCGTAGCCAAAAATCGTTTTCTTTTTTCCTGAAATCCACTCACAGTGAGAGCCTTCTCTAATACAGAACCAATTTTAATTTCCTCTTTTACCCATTGGCCACACCCTAAGAGTTGCCCTTTTTTTACCAGATTATTTTTTCTAAAAATTGCAGGATTGCTATTTAGTTTTCTTGCGCAAAACTCCATATGTTTTTCTAGTGCAAAAAGACTCTGTGGAGCCCCAAAACCTCGAAAGGCTCCGTGAGGAGGGGTATTGGTGGCAAGAGCACGACTTCTGATTTTAACATTCGGTGAATAGTAAGGACCGGCTGCGTGAAGCGTTCCCCGAGAGAGCACCACCGCTGATAAGGTAGTGTACGCTCCGCCATCAATTGTAAAATCGATATCTAGTGCGAGTAGTTTTTTGTTGTTATCGAAGCCCGCTTTAATTTTTGTGATTGAGGGGTGCCGTTTGGTGGTTGCCGACATATCTTCCATGCGATCATAAATCATTTTTACCGGCAGTTTTGATTTCCAGGAGAGTAGTGCTGCATGCCCCGAAATTACAGATGGATATTCCTCTTTCCCACCGAAACCGCCCCCTGTTTCAGCCTGCACGACGCGAACTTTTTCTGGTGGAAAATTAAATAGAGGCATTAATGCTTTGTGAACATAGTAAGGGCATTGTAGCGAGCCCCATACGGTAACCCCTTCAGTTTCATTGGCTATGGCAATGACCCCATTGGGCTCAATATAAAGTTGCTCCTGTGCTCCTGTTTCATAGGTGCCCTCAAAAATAAACTTCGAATTTTTAAACCCAGCCTGCACATCTCCACGATCAATGGCATAGCTCTTAAAGGTATTATCATCCTTCCAGATAATCTCTTTTTTTGCGAAGGATTCCGCCATATTAAAAATAGCGGGAAGGGGATCGATATTAAATTTTACTAACGTTTT
Organism: Bdellovibrionales bacterium; assembly: GCA_009692515.1. GTDB lineage: Bacteria > Bdellovibrionota > FAC87 > UBA2466 > UBA2466 > UBA2466. The sequence goes on along the minus strand of SHZA01000006.1, from coordinate 46,822 downwards.
AGCTTTTTCAAGAAGGTGTTTGTTTGGGTGAGCTAAAAGTAAAATGGGCTCTTCGGGGTGATTAATATTTGTCTCAACTAAGTAGGGCTGATCTTTTTCAATAAGCGCAATGTAGTTTTGTCCTGGGATATCCTGCGCCGTTACCTTAACAATCTCACTCCAGTTAACCCCAGGAAGGTATTCAATACCTCTTAAAACACCTCGAGCTATCGGGCTTCTGACGGTGACTCCATAGATCATATTAGGGAGGGTAATATCGTCGATATACTTCGCATCGCCTCGTAGTTTTTTCTCCCCCTCTTTTCGAAGGGTGCTTTTTCCAACCCAGGCCACAGTATTACCCTTTCAGATGCTTTAAAGCTTTTTGTAGAGATTCAGATTTTATCTTCTCTAAGGGTAAAAGACGAATAATAAGAAAACAAAGAAAGGCGGCTGCTATAGGACGGAGAATACCCCAAATGATTTGAGTGTGACTACTTTCTGAAAAAAATAAAAATATTAAGGTAAGTAATAATGAAAAAACAAAAAAGGGTTGGGTTAAATCGCCCACAAGACCGTGTGTCAGAGATTTTGTCGGCAAGGGTTTAATAGGAGGCAGCTTTGAAAGCCGAAAGATAAAGTATTCAATTTTATTTGTTTTTATCTTCCAAGCAAAGATGGCCAAAAAGGCATGTAGAAAAAGTTTAATAATCACTAAAATAGTAACGGCCCACATTAAGTTCTCTGGTGAGATAGGAAACCATTTAGTGGCAGCTGCGACATAAAACTCAATCATGGTAATGAGAGTTCCACCATAGATTAAAAAATAGAGACATAGGGGTTGAAGAAAAGACCAGGTCCCCGCAAGAATACTACCCATAAGGGAACCCCATAAGTTGTTTCCGAACAGAAGAACCCCTATCGAAAATAGAAGTCCCTGAGTGCTAATCCCAAGCATAGGGGTGAGTTTTTTCCCCATAGGAGAGAGGGATTTTAAAAGAGCGGTAATGGCTGAAATTTTTGCAGTAAAAAACCGATCGGAATCGGGATTGCTTTTAGAAAACCATGAAAGTAAAAAGGTCTGGTTAAGTGAGAGAAGTTTTCCGGAAAATGGAATGTGAAAACCGTGGAGAAAGCTTCCAAGCCCGACCTCAACAGTAGATAAAATGGCTGCGCTTTTACCCACCGATTCAACTGTTGTTTTGATCATGTGCCTTATAACAAAATCCAATAGGCATCTCTTGGCAAGTGTTAAAAGCGGGCCCTGTTTTTATTGGGCGATATGCGATTCGAACGCATGACCCCCAGCTTCGGAGGCTGGTGCTCTATCCAGCTGAGCTAATCGCCCACAAATTAATAGTGGCAAACTAAAATAACAACGCCTACGGGTGGTCGAGTTTTCAAAAGGGTGTTACTGACAGCTATAACCACTTAATTCTAAATTCTTTTTTACCTTATCAATTTGCCGACCACAGTAGTGAGTTTCATTGGCGGCGCTTGCAAGTAATATTTCTTGGCCCTGTTTCATGTAATGCGCTTTGCAGCCTTTGGGATCACCTACCTCTAATTTTAAGGTTCTGACGTCCTTGCCCTTATTGCAAGTGGTCGTGCTGGGAACTGCCTGTGAAGTTTCTTTAGCTGTCGTCTTTCCTTTTTCGGAGGTGTTGTGGCCTGATGATTTAGCTCCGGGCTTACCTATCTTGCCGAGATTTTTAGTGCAATTTTCGGCAGTGCAAGACGGCTGGTTAGCCGAATCTGTTTTTGAGGGAACACTGGAACAGGAAACCAAAAAACCTACAGCGATTAAACATGAAATGACTCGTAACATCAGAAGCTCCTTTGAATTGAGATTAAATCTATTAAAAGCTAAGTGAATTATCTCATGGTTTACAAAATAGAAACAGCCCATCCTAGATCAGGCCGTTTGCAAAGAGATGTGAAGCTCGTTACACTTTGTGTGGATTATAGAAACAGATCTTTTGAAAGGAAAATGAATGAAAATCAATTTATGGTTTATTCTATTGAGTTCTAGTTTGGGTTTTGCGTCACAATGGGAAATTGACAGCTCACATGCCTCTGCACATTTTAAAATCCGTCATATGACGGTTTCTAATGTCAGCGGAGAGATTACCGGAATGACCGGTTCTTTTAAGATCGATGATAAGGACAACGGGAAAATGAGTCTTGAGGGAACGCTTGATATGAATACTCTAAATACAAGCAATACCAAGAGGGATGAGCATTTAAAAGCGAATGACTTTTTTGATGTAAAAAAATTTCCAAAAGCATTATTTAAAACAAAGACGATTACCTCAGTTGGAGGAGATAAAGTCACCTTAATCGGTGAGTTAACAATGAAGGGCGTGACCAAAGAAATAGCGATTGCCGGAGAATTAACTCCGTCGATAAAAGATCCGTTTGGAAAGGTTCGCCGTGGACTTTCTGGAACCCTAAAAATAGACCGAAAAGATTTCGGGATTGTCTGGAACAAAGTTTTGGATAATGGAGGGCTCGCTTTGGGCGATACTGTGGATGTCAGCCTGGAAATAGAATTGACTGAAACTGAAAAAAACAAAAAAGGTTAATTAGTTTTGGCTAGTGAAAGCTGAAAAAATTAAGAAGCTCTTTTCGGAAAGTAAAGTAAGGGCCGATGGTAATCGTCGGTCCTTACTGTAAAGTTGTCCAGACTCTATCCCCATCTACCTTTAGAACGGCACACGAAATTTCCATTTTAGGTTGTGCTGAAGATATGAGTGTATAAGTAGGTAAATAGTTTTCGGTGTGCCCCAACCAAACATTGGCCGATTTTTTTGATGGTCTTTCCAAAATCACTCGTTTTGTTTTTCCTATTTGGCTCTCTAAAAATTTTACATAGTGGGCAGCACTTAATAGGCGTAAAACCTCCGACCTCTCGGAAATAGTTTTATCGGGAACCTGATTGTCTAGTGTGGCAGCCCCAGTTCCTTTTCTTGCAGAAAAAGAAAAAACATGGAGTTTAGTCCAATAGGAACTATTTAAACAATCTAGCGTTTCTTGAAATTCTTGCTCCCCTTCACCGGGGAAACCTACAATCACATCTACGCCAATAAAAGTATTTTCACGCAAAGCTTTAATTCGGTGAGTGATGGCTACAAACTCTTTAGCCTGATAAATGCGTCGCATCCGACTCAAAATAGAATCACTGCCACTTTGAAGTGCAATGTGAAAATGCGGGCAAAATCTTTCATGCTTTGCAAAGAGTGTTAGCAGTGCCTCTGGGATCTCAAATGGATCTAGGGAACTTAACCGAATGCGTGGCCCCTCTTGTGATAAAAGGCGGGTCATTAGCTCTACCAGATCTGTATTTTGATCCCAGCCATAATGGGCCAAATGAATTCCAGTTAAGACCACCTCTCTGAAACCTTCGCGATAAGCCTCTTGAACCTGTCGTTCAATTATCTCTAATGAAAGACTACGGCTTCGTCCTCGGGCTTCAGGAATAATACAAAAACTGCAACGATAGTTGCACCCATCTTGAATTTTAATAGTGGCTCTTGCATGTCTAGAGCCTGGAAAAGTTTCGGGTAAAAAACCTTTGGCCGGCTCTACCTGATCTTTTTCAACCGCCTCATTCCGAAAGGCTTTTTCAAAGTGGTCTAAAACTTTAAATTTATTAGCGGTTCCAACGACAAAATCCACCTCTGGAAGTGTCAAAAGAGTGTCCTTCGCGACTTGAGCATAACAACCCACCATGGCAACTAAAGCCCCTTGGTTTTGTCGCTTAAATCTATGCGCTTGGTGACGGGCGTCTCGGTCTGCATTTTCGGTGACGGTGCAGGTGTTGATCACATAAGCATCGGCAGGAGAGGTTTCATCCACCACCTCAAAGCCACGTTTTTTTGCCTCTAAAAAAAGCGCATCGCTATCGGTACTGTTGGCCTTACACCCAAAAGTTTTAATTGCGATTCGCATTAGTGAACCGACAAACTTTCAATCCAACCCCCGCCCAAAACTCTGGAGCCGTCGTAAAATACCATAGCCTGCCCGGGAGTGATTGCGCGTTGTGGAATCTCAAATTTAACTTCGATTGAGGTTGGATCAACGGCAGAAATTTCGACAGGGCTTTCTTTACTTCGATATCTAATTTTTGCTAACACTTTACTTGAGGTAGATAGATCAAATTCATTAATCCAAGAAAGATGTTTTACAATTGCACTTTTTCTAAAAAGAGCAGTTTCAGCTCCTACCATTACCTCGTTATTTTTGGCATCTAAACCTAAGACATACAAGGGCACTAAAGAGTTCAGGTGAATGCCCTTTCTTTGTCCTACAGTGTATTGATGAAGTCCTGCATGTTGGCCTAATATTTTCCTGTCAATACTCACAAAATTTCCTGGTCGCAAAACCTCTGCAGGTACCTTCTCCTCAATAAACTCTCTATAGCTTTTTCCTTGAACAAAGCAGATCTCTTGGCTGTCGGGTTTGTTTGCTACTCGCAAACCATATTCTTGGGCTAAGCTTCGAACCATTGGCTTAGGAAAAGAGCCGACAGGAAAAAGGGTTTTTGCGAGTTCAGTTTCTTTCAGTGTGAATAAAAAGTAGGACTGATCTTTTCCATCATCTTCACCTTTATGAAGTTCATGACGAGATAGGTTATTATTCCAGTGAACTGTTGCATAGTGGCCGGTGGCTAAAAAATCGGCACCTAGATCTAAGGCCCAATCCATTAACTTTTTAAATTTCACCTTTTCATTGCAGCGAACACAGGGATTAGGAGTCCTACCGTTTAAGTATTCCTGAACAAAATCGTCGATAACAGCTTCATTAAAAGCCGTTTCCATATTATTTACATAAAAAGGGATGTCTAAAACTTCGGCGACTCTTCGGGCATCATTGATGTCACTCAAACTACAACAGGTACCAAATTCGTTATCGATCTTTTCAGCCATGTCATGAAGTTGAAGTGAGATTCCAATAACGTGGTACCCATTTTTAGCGAGCCAACCCGCAGCGACACTACTGTCAACGCCACCACTCATGGCTACCACTACCTTTGCACCCTTTGCGGGTAATTTATTTTCAACTACTGAACTCACGTCTGACCTACTTCGATAATGCTTTTAAGGTGTTTCTAGCACGGATTCTTGTTACGTGCGCAATCACTTTTTTTGCCACCTCTTCAACCGTATTTAACCCACTCATCTGCCCCCAACTAAATCTCACACATTCTTTAGCCTCAGATTCGGAAAAGCCCATTCCTAATAACACATGACTTGGTGAAATGGACCCCGAAGAACAGGCAGAGCCCGCTGAAATAAAAATGCCCTCTAGATCTAGAGCTCCCAAGAGAACCTCCGAAGCAATACCCTGAAAACGAAAGTTTGAAGTATTTGGAATTCTTGGTTCTTTTTCTCCTTGAATGGAAACTCCATCCAGCGACCCTCCAATAAAGGTCTCAAAATAGTCTCTTACTTTTTTAAGGTCCTGTGAACCGTGAGTCTCTTGCCATTCTCTCGCGGCCCCTCCAAAACCTGCAATCCCCACTACGTTTTCAGTGCCGCCACGCCGTTTAATCTCCTGCGCACCCCCATAGTGAGTTGCCACTAACGAAACCCCTTTTTTAATAATGAGAGCACCCACCCCTTTAGGGCCATAAATCTTATGAGCAGAAATTGAAACTAAATGGGCATTCCGATAAAAGGTGGGGTCTAGCTTTCCCAGCCCCTGTACCGCATCGGTGTGAAGCAAACAGGCATGGGCTTCACAAAGCTGAAGAATTTGTGGGATCGGAAAAATAACACCTGTTTCATTATTGGCAGTCATTAGAGATACAAGATGGGGTTTAAAGGTTTCGATCTGTTTTTCAAGGTCTACTAAAGATAATTGCCCCTCTGAATTAACCGCAACATGCTGGATGATTCCTCCCAGTTTTTCGATCAAAGGTAAGGTATCGCGAATAGAAGAATGTTCTACTAAAGAGGTTAGTAGTCGAAATCCCGGTCCCACCTCTAGGGCTAATCCCATCAAAGCTAAGGTATTGGCTTCACTCCCACCCGAGGTGAAAACGATGTCATTGGGATTGACGCCTAAAAGTTCAGCCACAGATTCTCTAGACTTATTTAATAACTCTGAAGCTTTACGGCCATACCTGTGACTCGATGAAGGGTTCCCCCAAAGCTCTAAGGCTTGAGCCATCCAGTCTTTTGCCTTTTCACCTAAAGGTGTTGTTGCGTTGTAGTCTGCGTAAATCATAGTTTTAACGCGCCACCTTAACCTAATTAATCGTAAGTCCAAAGGCTAAAAGTGAGTTAAAAAGAACACAATTGGGGGTGTCTTTTTCCCCCATTTGACTTACAGTGCTCCAATGTATTCCCCTAATGACAGTCATGAGTCTAAGCGCCGTCACCGAGAGAGAGTGATTGCGGGCGTGGTTTTAGTGACCATTATTATTTTTACGGCTATTGAGGTTCATCTTTTAAAGCTTTCTGCAAAACTTCCATTTGTGAACAGTATTTTTTTCTTTGGACTGATGAATTTAAATGTTTTGCTCGTGATGGTGTTGCTATTTCTGGTTTTTAGAAATGCTTTAAAATTAATTTTAGATGAGCGGCGGGGACGATTGGGGTCGCGCCTAAAAACTAGGCTGGTGGTTAGCTTTCTTTTGTTTGCCACGATTCCCACCCTGTTTCTTTTTACAACCTCAGCTTTTTATATCAAGAGCAGCTTTGATAAGTGGTTCAACGTTAAGGTTGAGGCGACGCTCGAAAGAAGTATTGAAGTTGTTAAAAATTATTATCAAACCACCGAGAGAAACGCGGCTCATTTTGCTCGTAAGACCTCATTCTCTTTGGAGTCCATCCCGCTGAAAGGAGAGGTCTTTACGAGAAAGCTTCAGCAAGCACGAATTGAGTATGGGTTAGATGCTATCGAATATTATGCCTCACCCTTTGCACAACGTATTATTTCCATACAGGCCGATAAAGCGAATTTAATTCCTGTGGCTAGTTTAGAAACTCTACAGCATGCCTTTGCGGGACATAATCAATGCAGAGTTCAAAATGTAGGCGAGGGAGAGTTGGTTAGATGTGGTGCTTTTCTCGGTGTGGGTCGGGGAGTTTTATTTACTAATTATTTCATCCCATTAAACCTATCGAGTCAGTTGGCCGACATTCACATGACCTATTCAGATTACAAACTAGAAAACCCTCTTAATTATCCAATCAAGTCGACCTATTTTTTCATACTCTCGATGGTGACATTACTAGTTCTTTTTTCCGCCATCTGGACCGGTTTTTATGTGGCCAGAAGACTGACGGGACCTATTGAAGAGCTAGTAAAAGGAACTGGAGAGGTCTCTCGTGGAAACTTGGATTATCATATTAATGTCACTGGCGGTGATGAGCTTGCAAAACTTGTCGAAGCTTTCAATGCCATGACTCTCCAGTTAAAACAGAATAAACAGCATATTCAATTAAGCCACGAGCGCCTCCAAAAATCGCATCAAGAAATTCAACACAGAAGAACCTATATCGAGGTGCTTTTAGAAACGGTGCCATCAGGTGTGGTATCGTTAGATGAAAATGGCCTGGTTTCAATGATTAATTCTGCGGCCTCTAAACTTTTAAAAGCGCCCGTCTCTGAGGTGTTGGGGCGACCTTACTGGGCATTAGTTCCTGAGATCTATCGGGCAGAATTTCGAGACCTATTAGAGCTGTTATATCGAACCTCTAAATCACTCAGAAAGGAAATTAAGATTCAAAGTGACGACGGACAGTGGACCCATTTAACTATGACCTTAAGTGTATTAAGAGATGAGAAAAACCAACAACTAGGAGTTGTAGCTGTTTTTGACGACGTCACTGAAATTCAACAGATGGAAAGAATGAGTGCCTGGACAGAGGTTGCGAAAAGAATTGCCCATGAGATAAAAAATCCGCTCACACCTATTCAGCTTTCGGTGCAGCGCTTGAGGCGTCGTTATCTAGATAAAATTGAGGATGATGGAACCTTTGGTGAGTCGACTGAAATTATTCTAAAGGAGGTAGATGCATTGAAGACTCTTGTGAATGAATTTTCCTCCTTTGCAAGACTTCCAGAAACGAAGAAAAGTATGGAAGATTTAAATGATATTGTCGTAGAGGCCGTGAATCTTTTTAAGGTGGCCCATGAGGCGATCACATTTGATTTGAATTTATTCCTTGAGATGCCAAAAATGCAGTTAGATAAGTCACAGCTAAAACGAGTTTTGTTTAACCTGTTTGACAACTCTGTCGCTGCCATGAATTTAGCTGGAAATATTGAGGTGGTTACCGAGCTGGATTCCGACTCTCAAAATATTAAATTGAGTGTGAGCGATGAGGGGTGTGGGATTGACCCCGAAGTTTATAATCAGTTATTTGAGCCCTACTTTTCGATGAGAGAAGGGGGTACCGGTTTGGGATTGGCCATTGTTAAACGGATCATTTTCGATCACGGAGCTAGTGTAAAAGCCATTGCCAATCAAAATAAGGGAACTCGTTTTGTGATTGAATTCCCCTCGGGCTTACATATCAAAAGAGATCCTAATAAACGGACTTTAAAAATAGAGGCTCAAGATTTAGAAGTGGAGAAAAACGAATGGTGTTGAAAAAGATTTTAGTTATTGATGATGAAGAAAACATTTTAGCCTCTTTAAAAGGTGTGCTTGAGGACGAAGGTTTTATCGTCGAGACTGCTAAAAGTGGTGCCATCGGACTTCAAAAGGTAAAAAAATTTAATCCCGATGTGGTTCTTTTGGATATTTGGATGCCTGGAGATGACGGTATTGTAGTTTTAGAGAAGATTAAAAAAATAAATTCTAATATGCCCGTGGTAATGATGTCGGGCCATGCGACTGTTGAGACTGCAGTAAAGGCGCTTAAGCTTGGGGCATTCGATTTTCTTGAAAAGCCCATTCACTTCGACAAAATCATTTTATTATTAAGTCATCTATTTGCTTTTAAAGACCTTAAAGATGAAAATGAGTATTTAAAGAGTGAATTGCATGATGAGGATTTTCTAATCGGTGAGAGTTATCCGATGGCGCGCCTTAAAAAATTAATGGCCGTTACCGGTCCTTCGAATGGCTGGGTAATGCTGCAGGGAGAAAATGGTACAGGAAAAGAATTGGTGGCGCGAGGCCTACACAAAGGCAGTCCTCGAAGGAAAGGGCGATTTGTAGCCGTTAATTGTGCGGCTATTCCCGATGATTTGATCGAAAGCGAACTTTTCGGACATGAAAAGGGGGCCTTCACAGGAGCTTATGATCGAAAGTTAGGAAAGTTTGAACAGGCTAATGGTGGTACCCTTTTTTTAGATGAAGTAGGGGATATGAGCTCTAAGATGCAGGCCAAGATCTTAAGAGCACTTCAAGAGTGTACCATTCAGAGATTGGGTGGCGATGACACAATAGAATTAGATTTGAGAGTGATTGCTGCGACTAATAAAGATCTTAAAAAAGCTATTAAAGAGGGTGAGTTTAGGGAGGATCTTTACTATCGACTGAATGTAATTCCAATGCAGATCTCCCCTTTACGAGAGCGAAGGGAAGATATCGCTCAATTAATACAGCATTTCATAAAACGGTACTCTAGCGGCAAAGTTAGGAAAATTGATGAAAAAACATGCGAAATGTTGGCATCTTACGCTTGGCCAGGTAATGTAAGAGAGCTTAAAAACTGGGTTGAAAGGGCCTGTATTTTATCGAAAACCGAAACGATTGATTCGTTAGACTTCGAAGAAATAGAGCCATTAGAGGCCCAGGAGCTGTTTAGTTTTGGGGATAAAACATTGCGAGCTGCAAGAGCTGTTTTTGAAAAACATTTTATTTTAAAAATGCTTTCTGAAAACGGAGGCAATATCTCAAAAACTGCACAAAATATAGGAGTGGAGAGAAGCCACCTGCATAAAAAAATGAAAAGTTATGGAATCGAATCCAATACGACCAACATCGGGGGAAATGCATGATACACGTTGAACAAATCCATCGTCGAAAAACCAGAGAAATAAATGTAGGGGGCATCAAGATTGGGGGAAATAATCCTGTTCGGATTCAATCAATGACCACCCCTAAAACGGATGATGTTGCCGACGTTGTAAAACAGATTCTAGAGTTAGAGGCTGCGGGCTGCGAACTTGTTAGAGTTACCGTTAACAATCAAGAGTCGGCAGATGCCTTGCCTGAAGTTTTAAAGCAGGTGCATATTCCTGTTATTGCAGACATTCATTTTGATTATAAAATGGCCTTAGAGGCGATGAAGCACGATATCGCTTGCGTGAGAATTAACCCCGGAAATATCGGAGCGGAATGGAAAACTGTCGATGTCATTAAAATGGCGAGAGACACAGGCAAAGCGGTTCGCATTGGTGTGAATGCGGGTTCACTAGAAAAAGCATTGCTAAAAAAGTATGGCCATCCTACTCCCGAAGCACTAGTAGAAAGTGCGTTAGCTTCTATTGCACTTGTGGAACAACAAGATTTTTTTAATTTTAAAGTTTCTATTAAGTCATCCGATGTGCTCTCTAACTTTAGAGCCTACAGTTTGCTTTCTTTAAAAACTGAAGCCCCACTACATTTGGGTGTCACAGAGGCGGGAACCAAAAACTATGGCACTGTAAAATCGGCTGTGGGAATCGGTGGTTTATTAATGGCTGGTATCGGAGACACCATTCGTGTTTCTTTGAGTTGTGATCCCGTAGAAGAGGTTAAGGTGGGCGCTTACATTCTTAAATCGATTGGGTTAAAAAATGATACCCCAGAAATCATTGCCTGCCCTAGTTGTGGTCGAGCCGATATCGACGTATATAAATTAGCTGAAGAGGTAGAGCGCAGAGCTCTAGGTTTGAAGAAAAATATTAAAATTGCAGTGATGGGTTGTGTGGTGAATGGTCCTGGAGAATCTTTGGAGGCCGATATCGGAATTGCTGGAGGCAAAGGAGAGGGGCTAGTTTACAAAAAAGGAAAGGCGATTAAGAAGGTTCCTGAAGGAGAAATGTTGGAATATCTAATGAGTGAAATCGAGAAGATGTAATTATGGCACAGAGAATTACTCCGAGGAGTGAAGACTTTTCCCAATGGTATCTTGATGTCATTATGCAGGCTAAGCTTGCAGATAATAGTCCGGTTAGAGGGTGCATGGTATTGCGACCTAATGGGTATGCCTTGTGGGAGGTAGTTCAAAGGGAATTAGATAAACGGTTTAAAGAGACCGGCCACAAGAATGCCTATTTTCCTTTGCTTATTCCTGAAAGTTTTATCAATAAAGAAAAAGATCATGTAGAGGGTTTTGCGCCACAGTTAGCCGTAGTGACTCATGGTGGAGGAAAGAAACTTGAAGAGCCTTTGATCATTCGCCCTACTTCAGAGACGATTATCAATGCGATGTATTCTAAATGGATCTCAAGTTACCGAGATCTTCCAGTTCTTATTAACCAGTGGGCCAATGTGGTTCGTTGGGAGATGAGAACGAAACCATTTTTAAGAACCACCGAATTTCTCTGGCAAGAGGGGCACACTTGTCATGAGACCGAAGATGAAGCAAAAAAAGAAACCTTTAAGATGCTCGATATCTACAAACAGTTTCTCATGAATATTTTTGCTATTCCGGTGATTCCAGGAGAGAAAACTCCGAGTGAAAAATTTGCAGGGGCTGAACAAACCTTTTGTTTGGAACTTATGATGCAAGATAAGAAAGCGCTTCAGGGCTGTACTTCGCATTATTTTGGTACCAGATTTGCGAAGGCATTCGATATTAAATTTCAAGATAGAAATGGTCAGTTGCAACATGTTTATCAAACCTCATGGGGATTAACCACAAGGGTTATTGGTGCTCTGATTATGATACATAGTGATGATCAAGGGTTAGTGATTCCACCTAAGGCGGCGCCTACTCAAGTGATGATTGTGGCTATTGTACAGAAAAATAAAGATAATTCTGCCGTACTTCAGGCCTGTCATCAGATTCAATTGGCGATGAAAAGTGTGGGGATTTCGGTTGAGATTGATGATCGCGAAGGCCAGAGTGCGGGTTATAAATTCAATGAATGGGAAATTGCGGGAATCCCTCTTAGAGTCGAAGTGGGTCCACGAGATCTGGCGAATGAGATCGTTGTTTTTGCGCCAAGAGTAGGCGAGAAAATGCAGGTCAAGTTAAGTGAGGTGGCGATCAAGGCGCCAGAGGCATTAGATACACTTCAAAAACTTCTTTATGACAGAGCCGCAAAGTTTTTAGAATCTAATACGCACTTAGAAAATGACTATTCTAAATTTCAAGAGCGCATAGAGTCGGAGTCTGGATTTTTTCAAATGCATTGGTGTGGCAGTGAAAAATGTGAGGCCCAGGTGAAGGAAGAAACTAAGGCTACCATCCGTTGTATTCCTTTTGCGCAAATTAAGGAAAGTGGAAGCTGTATTTACTGCAATGCGCCATCACAAGGCAGAGTTATTTTTGCAAGAAGTTATTAGTCGGGTTATTCTGCGGTGAGTTAATTTTAAATTTCGAAGAGTGTGGATTGCCATCCCTTTTTTGGTTATTCTTATAGAGATGAAAAAATTAAAATCTAATTATTGTTTTTCCAGTTTATTTTTACTAACGGTATTGGTTATTTCTAATCAGGTTTATGCTGAACCTGTTGAAAATAATGAATCCAACTTACAGCAGTATCCCAATCAGGAAGCTGCTGAAAACTATTACCCAAATCAAAATCCTTATCCGGAACAAAATGGATATGTGGCAGCCGACCCCAATAATTACAATAATGGCTTCCAGACCCCCCAAGCGCCATCCATTCCGCAACAAAATAATTTAAAAACAAACACCGGCGAAAAGCGAGAGGTGGTCGCTGAAGAACTTGGAGATCCCAAAATTGATTTTGATAACGAAGATTCTTTTACCGATGTTCAAGAGGCGATTAAGACTGAACATTATGTTCGTCGGGCTATTTTATCAACGATTGTAAATACCACTGGAAGGTTTGATTTAGGTCGAATGTATATTAATCATCTGATGGGATTCAGTGCGATTTATCAGCAAAAAAGTGGACCGGTTAATTTCACAAAATATACTTCGGGGATGCAAGGTCTGTCTATTGGTTGGGTGAGTAAAAAGGGGCATTCCTTTGAATTGGGATTAGAGGTATCGGCAGTAAGCAATGTATTTGGTGGCTATCGTTATATTTGGCGACCCGAAAAATTTTCTATATGGCCTTATGCGGGACTGGGAATCGGAACGGAAGTTAGTTCAATCAGATTGTCTCAAGGCCCTACCGAAGCTGAGAACTATTCAAAATTGGGTGGACAGAAACAAATGGGATTTACCTCCCTTGGAGTTTTGATTCCTATTGTTGAGGTGGGAATTAAAGCAGAGCTGAGAGCCACCTTTTATGGCTTAGATAGAATGGTTTTGAGTCAAGGTCTAGGATTCATTATCTTTCTTTAAAACATAATCAAAATACCGGGCATGATGGCGAGTACGTACCGACTGGTAGTCTTAAATGGAATATAAACTTGCGCTTCGGCCTTTAAGTAAACATCTGAAATTGGCAGCATTAAGCTGAGGCTAGGAACCACGTAGTACTTTTGTTGTAGATTTCCATTACTCTGATCCCAATTTAAAACTTGGCGATTATCTAGAAAATAACTAAACCCAAATCCAAACATCCATTTAAAGGAACTAGCTCTATCTGAAAAAAGATATTTCACAGATCCAGATATAGCATTATAGGCAAACATATTTAGTGCGGTCTCAATATAGAGCTTATCGTATACTCTTAATGCTAATTGGCCTGAAATTAAATTAGAGTTCCAATACTTTGCGGTCACTCCTTTTGAAATGGCAGCTCCAAGCCCTGCGGAAATATAGAAATGGCTTCTCACCTCTCGATTTATCATTTCCAGAGATTCGGCGCTGGCGATGTAGCGAGGAATTTCTGATTTTAAAATAGGAGAGCTGTCATCTCGTGGCATCTCATAATATTGATCTTTGATGAATCGATAAAGAGTACGGCGAATGAGAAGTTTAGTGTAATAAAGAGAGGCTTCGCTAGTAAGCTCATTTCTGGCAGCGCTTGCAAGGGGCTCTGTGTGAGCATAAATTTGAAATGGAGTTCGTTTATCGTAGAGATACATTTCAAAGTTGTTATTAGTTAGGATTGAAATGATTACGACATCGGTATTAAGTTTTGCCACTATGGTTCGAAAAGATTCCAGTGTGAGGCTTGGCATGGTGGAATCACTAGTGCTTACATTAATGGATGGACCATAAGCCTGAATGGTGTCTTTAATAAGTGAAGTGATTGGATTGATTAATTTAAGCGAAGTGTAATTAATCGGCTTTAATACATAAACTTTAGAAGACTTCCCTTCGGATGAGGTTAGTTTGTTAATCAAACTTTGGGTTGCGGAAGCTTTAAACTGCTCTATCTGCATGGCTTCAGCCGAAGTTACATTAATAGAGTTTTCCGTTGGCCCATTTGACGAGGTGTTCTGTGGATCTTGAGTTAACGAGGTGTCCTGTGGATCTTGAGTTAACGAGGTGTCCTGTGGGATTTCGGTTGAATTCTCGGCCCTGATTCCAGAGCAAATGATTAAGCCTAAAATATAGGAAAGGAGAAGGGCACCTACTCGTTTAGATTTTGTTATTTGTATTTTCACAGCTACTTTCTTAATAAACAAAAGGCTCGTAATACATTTCGGAGATAAGCTAAAGAAACTTAAATACTTGTCGAGATTGGCAATCCTGAAAATTAATATTAAGCTTAAAATCGATATGAAAACTATTGACGCATTAAATAAACTCCTTGGAATTGAATTATTTCTCTTTCCTTTTGAAGATTGTGAAACGATGAGTCTGCAAACCATGGGAAACAAGGTTCTTCTGCCAGGAGGGCCGAAAAGAGTAGGCAAAAGTGTAGAACGAATGCGTTCCTATTGGGCTGGTAGATGCGCTTTAGCGGTGGCTTTTGAGAGATTGGGTATTGAGGCCTATATTCAACCCGCACCTAACTATGGTTATTTAGAGGTGTTCACTAAGGATGGCGAAAAAATATCAGATCTTTACGTAAATTTATCTCACACCGAATCCATTGTGGCAGCAGTGTTAGCCCCTTGTCCTGTAGGCGTCGATATTGAATTAGCCGATCGTGATGCCACTCGTGTGATTTCACGTGTGGCAAGTGAACATGAGGTGAGTCTCGCCAAAAAAGGGGTTTTTGCTACCAATGGGAAACTATTAAATCCTAATATTGCCCTGTGGAGTGCCAAGGAGGCCGCCGCGAAGGCGGTCGGACTGGGAATGAAGTTTGGATTAAACTGCTTTGAAATTCATTTTACTAAAGAGGACATCTATCGAGTGAAAAGCGATAAAAATGGCCCTTTGTTTTTAAAGAGTCCTTCGGTAGTAATTGAGTCTTTTGACCCTTATATTGTATCGGTCTGTTCTGAGTCTGAAATGATGCCTTCAGGACGGATTTGTCGGCGGTTGATTAGCTCCTTCGACCTGAATTAAGCTTTCGGGATTCGGTACCGATTTATCTCTTTTTGATGCTGCCATTTTTTCGTCAAGAATTTTTGATAACTCTACCAATGAAAAAATAGCAACGCTCAATGAACAAATAAGAACGCCGACTATTAAAAGGACTCCATATAAGTTCACGCTGGGTGAGGCGTCTGTAATTTGGAAAATTAATAACAGAGAAAGAAAGGTTAAAAAAATACCCCAAAAGGCAGATCCGAGTTTCACAAAGTGATTTTTAGTAAATTTTAATAAAAGGAGGCTTAAGGGAATTCCAAACGCCTTAACCGACATCATCCAAAGTTGAAGCTTTCCTGAACTTAATGAGGTTTCTAAGTTAAAGAGAGTTGAGGGGGTCCCACAAAGGGCTAATCCCGCTAGAAAAAGTAAAAGTAGTGATATAAAAATTAACATTTTCAATCCTTTAAAGGCACTTAAGAAGCTCTACAATTTGAGCTTTTTCTGTAATAATCAATGGAAGAGTTAGATTGAAGTGCCCTTTCTCCCATGTTATCGGTTAGATCATAGACTTTTTATAGTAACCGCATTCATTTGAAGCGGAATTTTTAGAATGAGGATTCATGAGTAAGCAGATTTTGGTGAACTTTAGCCACTACGAGACGCGAGTGGCCACCCTTGAAAACGGGGAAATACGCAGTCTTCACATTGAACGCGAAGAGGATAAAAACGTTGTCGGAAATGTTTATTTAGGTGTGGTAAAGAGGGTCTTGCCTGGAATGCAAGCCGCCTTTCTGGAGCTTGGTTTAGAACGAACTGCCTTTTTGTATGTAGATGACATCATTGACCAACCTCTGGGTGGCGATGTGGATATTTTAGAAGATGACACCGATGCGACCGGAGAGGTATCGACGACGCCATCCGAGCTAAGCACCGAAGATGATGGAGAGCCTCTTAAAGAGAGTTACGATGAAGAGGTACAGGCAGAAGAAAGTTCCCGTCAAAAATGGGAACGAGATGTTACCGAAGTTTCACCTAAAGGACCCATCACTGTAGAGGCGCGAAGCCAAGAAAAACTTCCAGTTATCGATGAAGAGGATCAGGAAACTGAAGCTTTTCTAGAAAAGTCTCCAGAGGAACGAGCTGAAGAATTAAACGAAAAAACTGATGAAGAGGATGATGAGGATGAGGATGATGAGGAAGGTGATGATGATGACACACTTTTTGATTCTGAAGACACCGAAGATTCGTCAGATGACGAAGATGATGTAGATGACGAGGATTCTCTTTCTCCCGATGAAGTAGATGGAGAGTCTGAACCAGAAATAAAGGCGCCGGTAAAATCGGTTGAAGTAGCCTCTGAAAATATTAAAAAAGAGGAGGTTTCTGAGGTTCCAGTTGCCGTTATTTTAAAGACACCTGAAGGGGAGGCTAATAAAGAGAATGCTATTGCCTCGGTCACTATCCCTACAACGGAAACGCAAAATCAAATTGTTAATGAGATCCCTTCTCAGAATAAACCGACACAGGTTGAAGGTCGTGTAGAACGACCGCGCGATGATAGAGGCGGCAATAGATCTTCTCATAGCAGAGGTTCGAGTCGTGGAGAACCAAGAAGGCATTCCTCTCAGCAAGATCGCAATCGAGGACGTGGATCTTATGAAAATCGTGACCGACAAGGGCAAAACCAAAACCAAGGGCAAAACGATAGAAACTACAATCGAGAAGACCGCCCCCGAGATGTAAATCGCAATCGAGATAATTATTATCAAGAAGAAAATCGTGGTAGGGAAGACCAGTCCAGACAAGAGAGTGACCGTTATCAATCCGATTCTAATCAGAGCTATTCTAATCAAAATAGGGATCTAGATCGTGATAGAGATCGTAATTACGATCGAAATCGTAATGCGGGTAATGAAGGCGATCGAAATAGTAATTACAATAGAGATCATAACTACGATAGAGGACAAGAGGGTTCTAGAGAAACTCGTGACCGATATTCAGGAAGCTCCGATAGAGATCGTAGCGATAGAAACTACAATGATTCCGATAGAGATCGTAACTACGATAGAGGACAAGAGGGTCCTAGAGAAAATCATGATCGAGATTCAGGAAGTTCCGATAGAGATCGTGCCGATAGAAATTACAATGATTCCGATAGAGATCGTAACTACGACAGGGGACAAGAGGGTCCTAGAGAGGCTCGTGATCGAGATTCAGCAAGTTCCAATAGAGATCGTGGCGATAGAAACTCTGGAAACTCCGATAGGGATCGCAACCACGATAGAGCACAAGAGGGTGCTAGAGAAAATCGAGATCGTGATTCTGGAGCCTCCGATAGAGATCGTGGAGAGAGAACTCCAAGTGGCCCTGATAGAGAACGGGGTTCTCAAGAAGGTGGAGATAGAGGCCGTCAAGCTAGAGGCCCAGCCCGAGCTCCTCGCCCGAGAAATGATCGTGGTGGCCGAGATAGAAATGACGGTGGTCGTCGATCTCCTCGCAAACCCCATCATCATGGGGGTCGAGGAAGACCTACTCAGCGTTTTCAAAAGAAACGTCCACGCGGAAGTGCCAATATTCAAGATCTTCTAAAGGAAGGCCAAGAAATTTTAGTACAGGTTGCCAAAGCACCTATCGGAACTAAAGGAGCAAGACTCACAACGCATATCAGTCTTCCTGGCAGAAATTTAGTATTGATGCCCACAGGAAAACATCTAGGCATTTCTCGTCGTATTGAAAGCGATCGAGAAAGACGCAGATTACGTGATATTTTCACGAAAAGACTTCGACCTAAAGATGTAGGTTTTATTATTCGTACCGTAGCCCAGGGCAAAAGCTTTAGAGACCTAAAAGCTGATGCTGAATATCTATTGAAAACATGGGCAAGAATTAAACGTGACTCTAAAAAGAAGCGAGCACCTGCTTTAATTCATGAAGATCTTTCTTTGTCGATGCGTGCAGTTCGAGATTTTTTTACTGAAGAGGTTGATTCGTTTGTTATTGATAATGCTGAAGAACATGAACATGTACTTCAGTTTATCGATCAGTTCATGCCGCAATTAAAAAATACGGTGAAGCTTTTCAAGGGGCCGGTACAACTGTTTGAACACTATGGTATTGAGGCTGAAATTTCTCGCGCTTTAAATAAAAAGGTGTGGTTAAAATCGGGTGGGTATTTACTTTTTGATCAATCGGAAGCTTTAACAGCTATTGACGTTAATACCGGACGTTATGTGGGATCTAAAAGCTTAGAAGAAACAATTCTCAAAACTAACTTAGAGGCAGTGAAAGAAATTGCTTATCAGTTGAGAATTCGAAATATAGGCGGAATCATCATTCTAGATCTTATTGATATGGAATCGATGGATAATCGAGAAAAGGTATATCAAGCACTTCAACAGGCTTTAAGTGAAGACAAATCAAGAACCAATATTTTGAAAATCTCTGAGTTAGGTCTTGTCGAAATGACTCGAAAAAGAACTAACGAAGATTTGATTCGATATTTAACTCAGGCCTGTTCCTATTGTGAAGGTCGTGGTTATCATAAAAGTCAACGCACACTCTGCTTTGAAATCTTTAGAGAGATTGAAAAGGAGGCTATTTCCAATACCAAGACGATTGTTGTCTTCGCCTCTCCTATTGTCGTGGCTCGCATGATGAAAGAGGAGAAAAAACATGTGGTATTATTGGAAGAGCGTTTCGGAAAAACTATTTTAGTAAAAGAGGATCCTGCATTTCACGTCGAACAATATGAAGTGTTTGGAAAACACTAAACCGATCTTATATTAAAAGAGAGCTTTAAATTTCTAGCTTGGATTTAGCCTTGCTATCATACTATTGTTGTTATTGGAGTAGGATATTCTCCTGAAAAACAGCCGTGGCAGAAACCTGCACCTGAAACCTCAGAGGCCACCTGGAGTAAGCCGTTAAGACTAAGATATCCCAGTGAATCGGCCCCAATAAAATCTCTTATCGAATCGACAGAATGAGATGACGCCAAGAGCTCTGTTTTGTTTGGGGTATCAATGCCATAAAAGCAGGAGTGGGCCGTGGGAGGCGCAGAGATTCTCAAATGAATTTTACTGGCACCAGAATTACGTAGGTGTTGAATTAGTTTTTTTGATGTCGTTCCTCTAACTAAGCTATCATCTACCACTACAATACTTTTTCCTCGGACAATATCAGCAATGGGATTAAGTTTTAATTTTACGCCAAAATCTCTAATAGATTGCTTGGGTTCTATAAAAGTTCTTCCAATATAGTGGCTTCGGATAATTCCCATTTCAAAGGGAAGTTTTGAAAACTCTGAGTAGCCGATCGCTGCATAAACCCCAGAGTCGGGAACTGGAATTACCAGTTCAGCATCGAGTGGAGGGTGCTCCTTGGCTAATTGTTTTCCCAAATTTTTTCTTGTTTGATAAATAGTGCTGCTAAAAACTACACTATCGGGTCTTGCAAAATAAACATGTTCAAACACACATCGTTTTAAAGCACCTTTTTCAAAAGGCCGAAAACATTTAACAGTAAAGTTTTCTTTGAGTGAAACAACTACCATTTCACCTGGATTAATTTCGCGCTCGTAATTCGCACCGATAAGATCAAAAGCGGTGCTCTCACTTGCAAAGACAGGTTTTCCGTGAAGATTCCCCATCACTAAAGGACGAATTCCTTGAGGATCTCGAATAGCTACTAAGTAATCATGATTTAAAATTAAAAGAGAATAGGCACCCACGACCTGCTTCAAAGCATGTACGATCGCATTGATTAGATCCTTCTCCTGAGATTTCGCCATTAAATGGAGAATTACCTCTGTATCCGCCGTGGATTGAAAAATAGATCCTTCTCGCTCCAGTTTCTGGGTTAGCACATTGGCATTCACCAGATTTCCATTGTGCGCAATACCGACCCATCCCAAGGAACTTTTCATCATTACGGGTTGTAGATTTTCAGAAGTATTTCCGCCGGCAGTCGAATAACGATTGTGTCCAATCGCACTATGGCCTTCTAGTTTTGCAATATTAGTCGCCGTAAAAATATCGGCTACTAACCCGCGTTCTTTATGTACAAACGGAAGTTTCCCATCGGTAGAAACAATTCCTGAACCCTCTTGTCCGCGATGCTGAAGAGCATGAAGACCCAAATAGGTTAAATTTGATGCCTCTTGTTGTCCTGCAATTCCAAAAATAGCACACATATTATTTGTACTTTCTCATTTAAAAAAGTTGTTCCATCGTTGATTCCAAGCCGATTTTAATTCTAATATTTGGGAAGACAAAACCTCTGTTCCCCCTTGTTTAATTTTAAATAGGCCGGTGTCATCTGTTTGCCCTAAAAGAGTGAACATGACACCTGCTTGACTTGCAGTATTTTCAATGTCACCGCGTTCGACGGAATCGTAAGCTACAATAACTCTGGAAATGGTTTCTCCAAATAAAAAACGATCCGAATCGATCCCTTGTGGAATATTAAGATCCATTCCCAGACAATCAAAAGGCGAGTGAAAGGCCATTTCTAAAAGAGCACAGACCAATCCTCCATCGGAAATGTCATGAGCACTGTAAGCCATTTTTCTTTTTCGTAAACGCGGTAGGAATTTTAGCATTCTTTCTAGGAGAGCTAAATTGGTCTCTTCAGGTTGCCCGCACTCACGCTTGAACCAACTAGAGGCCATTAAACTTCCACCAAGGCCCCCTTCAGGTGGCCCTATGAGAGCAAATTCCAATTGAGTACTATAGAAATTTGATTTGGGAAGCGGTAAGGAGTCTTCAATAATACCGACCATACCAATCATCGGGGTCGGATAAATAGGTTTTCCATCTGTCTCATTGTAAAAACTTACGTTACCAGACACCACTGGAATTTTAAGTAGGTCACAGATTTCAGAGATTCCCTCAATCGATTCTGAAAATTGCCACATCACTTCAGGATTTTCCGGACTTCCAAAGTTAAGGCAATCGGTAATACCCATAGGCTCAGCTCCTCTGACGGCTAAATTGATTGCACATTCAGCAACGGCTCGTCTTCCGCCCTCTCTAGGCCACAGCCAACTAATCCGTGGATTACAATCCACCTTTATCGCAAGGCGAATCTCCTTGTCCTTAATTTCCCTAATCCTAAGGACGGCAGCATCATCAAAGGTTTGTCCGACGGTACGATTCCCGACCATGGAGTCAAACTGAGACACCAATTTTTCTGGGCTAGAAAAATTAAGTTCCTCCATCAAACATTGAAATTTCGAGCCTAGTGAGGCAACCAACATTCTATTTCGATCAAGAAACCAGCGTTGCTTTAGATCAAGAGGTGCACTTGACGGACGGTCCGCCATTAATGGTTCGGTGACCAATTCAACGGGAAGATCTACAACGAGTTCTCCCTGTTTCATCATCTTGACCCGATTTCCTAAAACTACAATTCCAATCTCCTCTGCATGAAGATCCCATTTTTCATAGATCCGTTTAAGCGACGCTACATTTTCAGGAGTAGTGACTAATAGCATTCGTTCTTGGGATTCAGAAAGTAATAGTTCATAGGCCGACATCCCCGCTTCACGCGTGGGAATATTATCTAGATCTATTTCTAAACCTGTCTTTGCTCTGTGAGCCATCTCAAAGGAGGAAGAGGTAATCCCGGCGGCACCCATATCCTGAATTCCTATTATTACCCCTGCTCTCATGGCTTCAAGGGTGGCCTCCATTAAAAGCTTCTCTGTGAAAGGATCTCCTACCTGAACCGTGGGTCTTTCTAATTCCTTTTCCGTCGAAAATTCTTTAGAGGACATGGTGGCTCCGTGAACTCCATCTCTTCCAGTTTTCGCTCCGACATAAACTACGATATTACCAATTCCTTTTGCGTATCCTCGATAGATTTCATCGGTCTTCAGAATTCCCATGGTAAAGGCATTTACTAATGGATTACGATTATAACAGGAATGAAATAACGTTTGGCCAGCTACTGTGGGAACACCCACACAATTCCCATAATCCCCCACGCCTTTGACGACACCTTTAACAATAGCAGGCGTTCTTTCAAAATCGAGTGTTCCAAAACACAGGGCATTCATCGAAGCGATAGGTCTAGCGCCCATCGTAAAAATATCTCGTAAAATTCCACCCACTCCAGTTGCAGCTCCTTGATAAGGCTCGATGAAGGAGGGATGATTGTGGCTCTCCATTTTAAAAGCTACTGCCCAGCCATTGCCGATATCAAGAATCCCTGCATTTTCTCCCGGTCCTTGCAGTACTCTCTTTCCTGTCATCGGAAATCTTTTGAAAAGTGGTTTTGAAGATTTATAACTACAATGTTCACTAAACATTGCGGCAAAAATTCCTAGCTCGGCGTGATTAGGAGCTCTCTCAAGATTTTTACAAACATGTTGATATTCTAAATTAGAAAGACCCATAAGTTTGGCTAATTCTAGATTAGAAATTGTCATATCTGTTAATAACGTCGTCATACTTTTTTTTCTAAATGGGTTTTTAAAGAACTCCAAATTTTAAGTCCATCTCGAGTTCGCAATTCAGTAGCTCTCTCGGGATGCGGCATGAGACCCAAAACATTTTTTGTTTTATTACAAATTCCTGCAATATCATAGAGGCTGCCATTAGGATTGTTTTTATAGGTCATTACAATTTGTTGGTGCTTTACTAAATCTTGGTAACCCTCTTCATCAATCACAAAGCGTCCTTCGCCGTGAGCAATAGGTAGCGTGAGCTCTTCTAGGGATTTTATTTCACAGGTCCAAGGAGTGTTATCATGGGTTATTTTAAGAGTGACGTCCCGACAAATAAAATTAAGACTTAAATTCTTAGCCAACGCCCCAGGAAGTAATCCTGCTTCACAAAGAATTTGAAATCCATTACAGATTCCAATGACAAAACCTCCGTGAGAGGCAAAGGTTTTTACCTTTTCCATGATAGGCGAGCATGCAGCCATCGCTCCGCATCTTAAATAATCCCCATAGGAAAATCCCCCTGGGAGAACAATTAAGGAAAAGGAGCTTAGATCTGGCGTGTCTTTATGCCAAAGGTTTTCAACTTCGAAACCCCCTATGTTTTTCAGCGTGTCTATAGCATCATCGTCACAATTGCTTCCGGGAAATGTAATGACTCCAACCTTTAGCACTCTAAGATCTCATATTTAAAAGATTCAATAACGGGATTAGCTAAAAGTTTTTCACACATCTTTACCACATCTCGCTTGGCCTCTTCTTTAGATGGGTATTCCATTTCTAAATCAATTACTCGTCCAATTCTCACCTTTTTGACTTTGCTAAATCCCATTTTACTTAAAGATTCCCCAACAGTATTTCCCTGGGGATCAAAGACCGAATCTTTGTAAAAGATATGAACTCTTGCTTTCATGCTCGTGCCTCAAAATAATTCTGGAGTCGTTTAGATACTTCAAGATAGGCCTCGTCCACATGTCCTAAATCTTGGCGAAATCGATCCTTATCCATCGATTCTCCTGTTTTACGATCCCATAGACGACACCCATCAGCAGTAAATTCATCTGCAAGAATAATAACCCCGTTAGTATCTCGCCCGAACTCTAATTTAAAATCAATTAACTCTAGGCCAATTTCATTAAAAATATCTATGAGAAGTCGATTCACTTTTCGAGTCGTAGTTACCATTTTATTTAACTCTTCAAGGGTGGCCCACTTGAAATGTAAAATATGACTTTCGCCGA
Source organism: Bdellovibrionales bacterium (assembly GCA_009692515.1). Lineage (GTDB taxonomy): Bacteria > Bdellovibrionota > FAC87 > UBA2466 > UBA2466 > UBA2466. The sequence continues at coordinate 22,691 of SHZA01000006.1, read as the reverse complement.
TAAGGGGATCTCCCAAAGCATCCGATTTATAGAAAAACTCGATAAGCTCCGGTTGGAAGAGTTCCCCTTTTTCAATGGCAAGCCGTTTACAAATACTTCCGGCCGCTCGATTTCTTATTACAACCTCTACTGGAATAATTTCAAGCTTAGTCACCAACATTTCTCTGCTAGAGAGCTGTTTCACGAAGTGGGTTTTAATCGCGTTTTTTTCTAGATATTTAAATAGAGAAGAGGACACCTGATTATTAATGGGTCCTTTATTCTTAATAGTTCCTTTTTTAAGGGCGTTAAAGGCGGTCGCATCATCTTTGAAAAACTGAATAATATATTCTGGACTCTGAGTGCTATAAAGAATTTTTGATTTCCCTTCTCTTATAGCCGATTGTTTTATGTAGTTCATGATTCAAGTACCTTTTTATAAATATGGTCAAGATGCTGAAAGTAATAGGTGGGATCAAAAATGTTTTCCAAATCTGCCTGTCCAGATTTTCCTAAAACCGTCATAACGGCCGAGTCAGATTTTAATAGATTTAAAAACAAAGTTTTTTTATCCAGCGCCTCTAGAGCATTCCGTTGGATGATCTCGTAAGCATCATCTCTGGCCATTCCCTTATCAACTAACAGAAGAAGGGCTCTCTGAGAAAAAACAACCCCCTGAAGTTGATCTAAGTTTGCTCTCATGCGATCGGGAAAAACCTCTAGGTGAGTTAAAAGTGAATGGAGTCGTCCTAGCATATAATCACCTAAGATATTTGCGTCGGGACCTATCACCCTCTCCACTGCAGAGTGGCTGATGTCTCTCTCGTGCCAAAGGGCACAGTTTTCCATTGCGGGAATCACCATACCTCTTAAAAGCCTGGCAATCCCAGTGAGGTTTTCTGCGCTGATAGGATTTCTTTTGTGTGGCATCGCAGAAGAACCTTTTTGTCCTTTAGAGAAACCCTCTCTGACCTCCCCGACTTCGGTTCTCTGAAGATGGCGTAATTCAACCGCAATGGCCTCTACACAGGAGGCTAGTAGTGCTAAGGCTGAAAAATAGGATGCATAACGATCCCGGGAAATGACCTGGGTAGATATATTATCTGGTACCAGGCCTAACTTTTCACAAACATATTTTTCAACTTCAGGGGGCACATGAGCATAATTTCCTACTGCGCCACTTAATTTTCCTACTGAGATCTGTAACTTCGCATCATGAATTCGATTGTAAGATCTCTTTAGCATGTCATGCCATAAAAGCCATTTCAGACCCATCGTCATCGGTTCGGCGTGAATGCCGTGGGTTCTTCCAATCATCGGAATGTATTTATCTCTGAGCGCATTTTCTTGGATAACTCTGAGACAGAGGGCCAATTCCTCTAAAATAATTTCTGCCGATTTTTTTAGTCGATAAGAGAATGCGGTATCTAACACATCACTACTAGTGAGACCTAAGTGAACGTAACGACCTGCCTCACCGATATGACTTTGCACATTGGAAACAAAGGCGGCAACGTCATGCTTAGTCTCCTTTTCAATTTCTAAAATAGCGATCGAATTAAAATTAGCCTTTTCTTTTATCTGCTTTAGCGCAGTATCAGGAATTTTACCGATCTTAGCCCAGGCTTCGCACGCAAGAACCTCAATATCTAACCAAGTTCTAAATTGAGATTCTTCAGTCCAGACGTTTGCCATTTTAGGGCGGCTATACCTGGTAATCACAAAGGCTCCTTGTTATGGCGACTTCCTACTACTCTTTTTGTGAACTATCCTCACTCAGAGTTAACACGGTATCAAGAAGAGTATTACGCGCAAAATCAACTCCGAAAGGAATAGTCAAAGTAAAATCTGCAGCGGTGTAGTATCGGAAATAACCTAGATTATTCACATACCACATGCCTTGCAGTAGGAGGACCTCCCGTTGTAAAGTCGCAGATTCAGTTCCGCTCGCCGCGTGAATTTTTAATTCTGGCGTTGGAAAATTGGCTGGCTTTTTTACCGTTTCAAATCTCATCACAAACTCTTTAAAGTTTTCTTTTTCTTTTGATTCAAAAATATTTTTAAAGACATACCAAAATCCTACTGGCAGTCCCAAGGCGACCGGTCCCCTGACTCCAGCAAACCCGAAAAATGGATTGGCATCTATCTTTTCCTTTGGAGGTAAGAGTTCCCCAGTTTCCATATCTATTTCACTGAATTCAAGGAGTGCTTTAAATCCACCCGATTTTCCAGGATATCGTTTGATGTTTTTTAAGCGAGCAACCGCCTGTTCAAAAATTTGATTTAACGTAGCCTCATCTTTATGGTGACCAATAAAACAGGAGCCATCGGTAAGATACCAATATTCTTTTTTATTGGTGATCACGATTTTTTTCTCTAAGTCTTGCGTGGCACAAGGGCCACATATTTCAGTCTTGGCCAGTAATACTTTTCGGCTCTGATCCATTTTTTCCTCAAGACGATCACTGATTTCGGCCGGATTCTTTGCGCTAATTGAGTCGCTAAGCTCTTTTTTATCCGATAGATATTTCGCTTCGGCAGATTTCAGCTCATCTTGGCATTGAGTTTGTTCTAATCGAGCACCAAAAAATCTTTCTGCAGAAAGACCTTGGGTAAGTTTTAAATCTTCTCCAGGGTTTGGAATTACAGGGCGTTGCTCTGCCGGTGCTGCACCTGCAATGAGAGGTGTAATAAAGAGAATGGCAAGCATCGACTGAACTAGCATTGACCTTCCTTTAATTTGTGAAAAATAACGGCTTTTAGATTCATTGTTGTTAGATACCATAGAGCTATCCCCTTCTGAATTCAACTTTTCGTTAGATTTTTTATCAAGGAAAAGAGGCTCCCGAGTTCTCGAGTTTGTTCCCATTTCCATAATACCAACGCCAAGCGTTGCATACGATCACTTTTGATATTACTCAAAACTTTAAAAACATCTCTGAGATCTCCGTGCTGTTGAAGTTGCTGGAGATCGGATGCCATCTGAAATAGTGTTTGTGAATCATTCAGATCTACTAGGACATGAAAGAGTTCTGGAAAAGCTTCCGAAGTTAATAGTTTTTTTATCCAGTCTTGCTCCTGTGAACTTAGAAGTACATTCCAGTGTTCTGTTTCACTTAGCAGAACTAAACTTGAAATGGTTTTATGATGCGGCACGATGACGTCACGAAAAAATGAAAATATTTCAGTTACCCCAACCTCTTTGTTTGCGAAAATAGAATTGAGGGCAAGAAGCAGACTCTGTTCCTGTTTGGGAGTGGTGCCAGCAAATATTTCTAAGATAACTGAGTTATGAGATGTCTGACTGAGACCCTGAATAATACTAGGATATTTTGCTTTTGATTCGGTCACTTCAAAAAGCTTAGTTGAGTTTAAAAAAGAGAATATTGCAGTGAGACTCTTCATATCTCGATTTCGACTATTCATCAGAATATAGTGGTAGAACTCGAGCAAACTTAATCCCTGGGGAGCGTGGGCATCTAATTCGTAAATAACTTGAAGGGTCTGTAAAATAGAATCTAAAAGTTCGGCACTTTCTGGAGTTGTGGCGTACAGGCTTTTGATCTGTTTTCTATCTTCTTGGGAGAGTGTTCCTATTTGTAAATCCTCAAATAAGAAGCGGTTTATTTTTCTCAAATTATGAAAGGACACCCCCTTCATAAAAACCTGAATACTATTTAGCATATTAGGAGTTTCCAGATCTGCGAGGGTCAAAGGCAAATGGTCGCTAGGTCTGGTGAAAAGATAGCCGATAGAGGCTATCAGAGGAACCGGATCGGCAAAAGGGTGGGCTCGGTGAATTGAAACGATAGTTTGAGTTAGTGCCTGTTTAAGCGATGAGGCATTATTGGCAGTGGCAAATTTAGTAAGAGTCGGTCCGAAGTTTTCCTGTTTGATACTCAGTTTTAAATCATTTGAGAATTCTTCTAGACCCAAAAGTTTTAGTTCAGCATCGATAAGTGGAGAAAGAATTAATTTTTTTTCAGAATCTTTTTTGGGTTTTCCTTCGGGATTAAGGTCTAATAAATTAAGAGTGAAGAAGAAGGGTTTAATGGGACTCGTCCAGAAGGCCTCTTGGAAATCGATTTCGGTTAACTGGGTTATCTCTCCCACATTTGCCTTTGCAAATTCTTCAAACCATTTAACCAATAAAAAAGAGTTTAAAGTGACTGCGGGGTCTCTATTGGGGCGAGAGCCATTAGCCATCTTTTCCATCGAAAACTGAATTCTATTAAATAGGTGAATAAAATTTGGAGTGGGAGGATCGAGTGGTGTTTTTCTTGGAAGAGCCAACCAAAATTTGGCATTTAGTACTTCATTATCAAACGGGTCCTTAATAGTTTCTCTGAGAAATCCAGAAACTCCACCCAGAATCATGGGTTCAAATCTCTCAGCAAGTAATCTGACTAGGTTTTCCCCGGTTTCAGTTTTTAAGAACTCTTGGGCATTTAAAAAAAGTCCGCTGCTGGATTGGTTTAATACTTTCGCTAATGTTAGCCAGCGAGTTACCACAGACGGTGTTTTTGAATTAGATGAGACAGCTAATAGAAGTGACTCGCTGAGTTCTTTAAAAGCGGAGCCTCCTTTTTCCTCTTGTATTTGGTGTAGCGCGAAAAAAATATTTTTCCCTAGTTCGCTCTGCTGAAGTGATTTTGTGAGCAAGGTAACCTCTTTTTCAAAAGAGGGATCATGTATGGCCTTAGTGATATCGGGCCATAAAAGGGAGTTGTAACCTAAGAAAGATGAAGCTGGCATTAGTGGAAGCTTCAATTGGGAAACAGCCTGAGTCCATTCGGAGTCAAATAAAAAATGACTATGGCTCAAAAGATTAGGAAGGCTTGAGTGGGTTAGAGTGGCTCTGAGAAATAAATTAAAGGACGAGAGCCCATCATTTTTTGTGAAAGAATCTATTTTTGAATTCAGGGTTGAGAAAGTTTTTGAAAGAATTCGAGCTTCAAGAAGTGAAGGTAATCCATCAGAATTTAGTGCTTCTTGATAAAGATATCGATTAATGGCGCTGCCTAAAACTTCGAGGTCATGAGACGATGCCTTTTTCAAAGCATTTTTAATTCCATTTAAATTGCCTTTGGTATTAAGCGCTTCAAAAATTTTTCTAATGTCTTGGACAGTGAGAGTATTTCTTAAGGCTATTTCGGGAGAGGAACTATTTTTAAAGTTTTCTAAGACCGGAAGAGACGGTGGCCGGGAACAACCGAGAACCCACACCACCAAGCACAGAAAAAACCCTCTAAAAATCTTTTGCATGGGCGGGAATATAGTGTTTTTTACGCCAAGTGTCAATTTGGCGATTGTTTAATTTTATTTTATTTTAAACCATTAAAAATATTGAATAAAATAGACTTAAGACCCCGTTGTTTTAAGAAGGAATTGAAGAAGAATTGGGGGGACGGAGGTCTCTAAATCAATCTACTTCTATAAGGCGAATGGCCTTAGCCAAGCGAGCCCCTTCTTTATAGCCTAAAAAGATTGCGAGACGTTTCTGTTCGAAATTAGTGGGGGAGGTATGAAGCTGAATGTGACCTATCAAAGTAGCCTCTTTAAGTTCTTTTCCCATGCTTTTTTTTAGCGATGAAAGGTAAAGCTGTCGAAAAACACCATCACTCGAGTCTTTTTTTCCACTTTTTAGAAAATCAAAATAGTCGGTATACATTTCAACTGCGACGATGATTTTACCCCCGCGTTTTTTTGCTTCATCTACATCCATTCCTTGCAGAGATTGAATCCATTCTCGCTTGTCTGTTTGGGGATAGGGACGAAAAATTCCGGGTATAGACATGGTTTTTAAAAGCGGGGTTCTCCATTCTCCACGATCATAAATATCATTTTCATCTCCTTCAGTATTTGTAGCAGAGATAACTAAGGGAACCTTTGATTCATTAATCTCTTTTTGTTTAAAATTAGATTCAACCAATGATGAAAGTCTTTCGTGGGCCGCATAACCTTTACTGGGATCAAAAATACTGGCTTTATAAAAATCTTTTTCTTGAAGGCGCATGGCAAACCACTCTAAATCATGCACACTTTTTAGAAATCCATTGGCTAATGCAAATAGTGTGGGCCATCCCGTAGTAATAATAGATTCAACTTCAATACCCTCTTCATAAAGTCGTTTTAATAGCCCTACCGTTGCGAAACTTGCGATACCCGCACCCCCCAAAACCAAAGTGATTTTTCGCTTTTCATTATGCGGCTTAGCAGGTTCTACGCGATTAGAATTGATATTTTCTGCTGCCGTATTCTCGGGATTGGCCACTAAGCCACTTGATGTTTGAGAATCTGAGGAACCTGCTGGCTTAATAGGAAATAAAGAGCAGTTGGAAAGCAGCATTGTGAACGATAAAAGTAAGGTGATTTTTTTAAATAGGTTCATAAAATAATAGATACTCCACATTACCACTTTTTTTACCTGTTAGGGGGGAGGTTTCGGGCCCCCCCTTCAAAGCAAGTCCCTGAGCCCTCATAAAGATGGAAAAATCACTCATGGCACCTGCTACATCAGCATCTTCTTTAACAATACCACCCTTTAAAATATTATCGGCCGATAGCTCAAACTGAGGTTTAAACAAAAGAATCCATTGTTTAGCCTGTGCGCATTGCAAAACTAAATTGGGAATAATGGCACGCAAAGAAATAAAAGAAACATCGGAAACTATAATCTCAATTTGTTTTGCTTCTATCGAAAGTGTCATCAATTGGTCTAGGGTGATGAGTCTTGCATTGTGTTTTTCGACGACAGAAACTCTAGCATCCTTGCGTAACTTAGAATCTAATAATCCATATCCTACATCTACCGCAAAAACATGTTTTGCCTCATTTTTAAGTAGGCAATCTGTAAATCCACCTGTGGAACTTCCAATATCTAAGCATACTTTGTTTTGAGGATTGATATTAAAACAGTGCAAACCATGCTTGAGTTTATCGCCAGCACGACTCACAAACTCCGTTTTTTTTCCACGAATAAATAAGAGGGTTTCACTTTCTAACAGGGTGCCTGGTTTGTCTATTCTTTGGTTTTCAATCCAAACAATTCCTTCCATTAAAAAAGCACGTGATTCTTCAATAGTAGCCGCTAGTCCTCGCTCCACTAATAGAATGTCTGCTCGTTTTTTCATTTCAATGTGCTAGATTGCCCGAATGTCAGCTGACTTACAAACAGGAAAGATTGCTCGGAAGTTTTCACAGTTAAATCCCTGGGTTTTAATTGTTTTTATCTTTCCTATTCCAGTATTTTTTTTAGGGTCGTTATATTACTACTGGGCTACCTCTCGTAATGATTATAAGCGGGTGACTAGCCAATTTATTCAGAGGCAAAATCAAGTTCTCGCCTATGATGCGATGGGAGTGGCTAAAGAGGTAGCACATTGGATGGAGGGGACAGCGCATGACCTTCAAACTCTTTCATTAATTTCACCGACACTTTCTCACTTTACTCAGTTTTATTTGTCTAGAGTAGGACAGTTGACGCAACTGGATCCTAGAGATGATTCCATTAATACGATTCCATTGCCCCTTTATAATGAAATTATTTATTTTAATCTTCAGGGTGACGAGCAATTACATTTAAAAAATGGGCGAAGTGAAACTCATCTTCGTCCTCTTTCTCAGTGTTTAGGCCAGGACCTTTGTGATTCTGAATTGATAAAGAAAGCCATGGGATTGTCCCCAGGGGAGCTCTACTTTGGTAAATTAGCTAGGTGGTATTCCAAAGAAACGGAACCTGAAAAAATTGAAGGGGCTTATTTCCCTGTTGTTTATCGCGCAAATGACAGTATTTTTTTATTAGGATTGGATTATCGCTATTTAAAAGAACTTTTAGCTCAACCGACCTTTCCGTACGAAAGAAAGCAGAATCTACTGCAGTCGTATCAAAATGGAAATTATATTTATATTGTGGATAGTGAGTTTGATTTTATCGCACACCCTAAGTATTGGAATGTGACGGGTGTGGATCCTAAAACATTTTTAAGAATGCGGCCTATGGAATTAGACTCTGATGAAGGAACTCATCCGATTAACATCCAGCATTATCGTGGAGAAAAACTACGAACTTATTTTGAAAGATTACTCAATCGGTCATTCCTTCAAAAAACGGTCGATATTTTTCATGCCTCTAATTTGGGAGGAAGCAATCGCGTTCTTTCGATAGCCCCTATCATTTTACAAAAAGGACAGTTTCAAAAATCGGGTGTTTATGGTTACGTAATTTTGGGATGTAGCATCGATTACTTTGAAGAACCCAAAGAACAATACGTCCCTTATTTCTAAGATAATATTTTTGTTGCAACATGTTAATAGTTGCTATTGAAAGCCGGCTTCATGTGCGAGATCATAGGATATCTAATATGAGTAAATACCTTCAAAATCCTATTTTTTATTTTGCATGCAGTGGAGCGCTTTTATTGGTGCTTTTGGGGTTAGTGGGATCTTGTAGCACCAAAGATAGCTATTTGATCTGGGGTGATGCGGTAGCAGGTGTTATTGGCGGGGTTGTTTTAGTCAGTCAACCACCCATATCGAGGCCTATAGGACAAAGGGCTAATTTGCCTCAAAGTGAAAGTAGTTGTCCTAATATTACAAATGCAAATGATGCTTTTGCAAAGTGTTTAAATTACCAAAGTGACAAAATAGGAACTAGTCCAGGTCAATACCTGCGTCGGTATTTTGGGTTGTGTCAGTTTGTCGGACTGGAACAAGCACCCTGGTGGCGCTCTTTTCAGATTATTAAATTTACAGATCAAACAAAATGCGAAGCCATCAAAAATTCTACAGATGGGCTTAGCTCTGCCAATATCACCGCGAACGATTTAGTAGGAACGAGTATTACGATTACTTTCGGATTAGGCCCCAATGCAGATGAACAAAATATATTATTTTCACAAGACGGATATGTCCAATATGTATGGAGTGACTACCCGACCGGATTTTTAGAGCCCAAACAGGGTGGATCGATAGTGACGTTCACTACCTCTAATGAACGAAGTATTATGGTTCAGGGAATTCAGGTAAAAAACTTTTCTCCGGTAAACAGTGAAGTGAATAGTCCTGTAGATATTTATGGGGAGCTTCAAACTAAATTGACCGACCAAGTGATCACTTTATTTTCAGATAAGACAGTGGCCTCTATGAAAACGGGGGATCGACTTTACGAAAGAAAGGACGCTGACCTTGATTTTTTATTAGGAGATAACTATCCGTTAGTTGTGAAATATTCTGGTACGACTCCAGTTGTTTTAAGTGGAGCAAAACTTCGAACTCAGTTTAATCATAAAGGAGCTTTGGGCGTTTCTACGGTAACTGAAGATTTACGATATACCGATTCTAATTGTTGTTGGCCTACCTCTGGAAAAATAACGACAGTTTTTAATGAACTTTATATTTTACCCCAAGTAAGAAGTAGGTCCTTTAACGAGGAGGTTGTGGAGTTTCAATCTGGTACTTGTGGTGAGGTCATACTACACCAAACGGGTATGGATTCTGGCGATTCTGTCGACCCAAGAACTGTTCAACTTTATCAGTGTTTTTAACAGCTAAAAGTTATTTCAAATAGCTCTATTTGATCCTTTATCGTTCTGGCAAACATTAAAAATTACGAACGAGGTTTTTTATTGCAAAGATAAGGTAGTTTCTTTGCGAGCAACCTTGCTTTTATTTGAAGGTTCAATCTCTAAAAGCTTTAATTTTTCTAAAGTTTTTTCAGAGATCCCTTTTCCATCTAAAAACGTCATGGCTCTTTGAGCTTTAGGCGCCGCATGATCGATAAAACGATCTGGCAATCCTAAAACTAAACAGTCTTTTTGGAGATGATTTTTTTGTAAAAGCTCAAGAACGCCAGAGCCAAAACCACCGATAGCGGCATTTTCCTCGATAGTCACAACCAATTGAGACCGTTTCGCCCAGTAGAGTAAAAGCTGATCGTCTAAGGGCTTAATAAATCTGGCATTGATTACAGCGGTTTTTAATCCTTGGTCCTTAAGAATCTTTTGTGCTTCTAAAGTGGTTTGTACGCAATAGCCGACAGCAATAAAGGTAACATCAACCTTTTCAGCATCTGATGAGAGGAGCTCGCCTTTTCCAATGGGCAAACACATAGGAGTTTTATCCATTTTAACACCGACCACTTCACCTCTGGGATAGCGTAAGGCAATAGGTCCTGTCTGATGATGAATGGAGGTCTTAATCATGTGCTGTAATTCGTTTTCGTCCTTCGGCGCCATGACTACGAAATTGGGTACGGTTCGTAGGTAGGTGAGGTCAAAGGCTCCTTGATGAGTGGCTCCATCGGCGCCCACTAATCCGCCGCGGTCCATCGCAAAAATAACAGGAAGATTTTGGATTCCTACGTCGTGAATAATTTGATCGTAAGCTCGTTGTAAAAAAGTAGAATAAATAGCTGCCACTGGTCGATACCCTTCAGTGGCAAGTCCCGCAGCAAATAAAACGGCGTGGGCCTCTGCAATACCGACGTCATAAGTGCGTGCAGGAAATTCCTTTTGGAATTTATTAAGGCCGGTTCCGCTTGGCATGGCAGCGGTAATACAAACAATTCGAGGATCTTCTTTAGCTAGCTTGATCAGCGTATCTGCAAATACATCTTGGTAATTTACAACCTTGACTCCGGAGCTCTGAATACCCTCTTTAATTTTGAAAGAACTCACTCCGTGATATTTTAGAGGTAAATCTTCAGCGGGTTGATACCCTTTACCTTTTTTAGTGATCACATGAACTAAATAAGGGCCGTTTTCGGCACCTTCCGAGTGCACAAAATTTAGAGTCTCTAAAAGTTCGTCTAAATTGTGCCCATCTACAGGACCAAAGTAACGAAAACCAAAACATTCAAACAACATGCCTGGAGTAAAAAAAGTTTTTACACTTTTTCTAATCTTTGAGGCGACATTCGCAACCGGAAGCCCATGCTTAGTTAAAGAATCCACTAAACTGCGGATCTCTTTTCTAAATCGATTGTATCCAGGATGAGTGACAGTATGATTTACAAACTTCGAAAGAGCTCCCACATTGGGATCGATCGCCATGTCGTTATCATTAAAAATAACGACTAAATTTTTGGCTGGAATGTGACCGGCATTATTGAGTGCCTCAAAGGCTAATCCCCCAGTCATGGAACCATCTCCAATGACAGCAATTGCCATATGAGGCGTACCCGCTAATCGCATTCCTTCAGAAATACCTAAGGCAGCTGAAATTGAAGTGCTGGCATGGCCTGCACCAAAATGGTCGTATTCACTTTCAAAGCGATTGGTGAATCCACTGATACCATTTTCTTGCCGAATCGTATGAAAACGATCTCGTCGACCGGTTAAAATTTTATGAGGATAAGATTGGTGGCCTACATCCCAAACAATTTTATCTTTTGGGGTATTAAAAACATAATGTAGAGCTACTGTTAGCTCTACAGTTCCTAAATTGGAGGCAAAATGACCGCCCTTTTCAGAAACGACTTTAAGAATGAGATCTCTAACCTCTTTAGCCACCTGCTTTAGCGAAGAGGGTTTAAGTTTTCTCAAATCCGAGGGAGAATCTAATTTCTCTAAAAGGTTCATATGTATATTAAGCTTTCCTTGTACGGATGATCTCAGCAATATCGACTAAATTTTGAGCTTTGTCACCCAGGGATTCAATAGCCGTAATGGCCGAATTTATTAAACGATTTAACTTTTCTCTCATCTCTGAAGGACTCATAACTTGCGTATAACAGGGCTTAGGTTTTTTTCGTGGCCCCCTAGAATATCTCATAGAGGTTTCTGAATCTAAAATATCATCTGAAATCTGAAAGGCTAACCCAAGTGCTTCTCCATATCTTCGAAATTTTTGACTTTTTTCCTCCTCCAAAGGAATCAGTTTGGTTGGAATTAACACAGAAGCTAAAATCAATGCCCCTGTTTTATGAATATGAATAAATTCTATTTCAGGAAGCGATGCGTCGGTCGTATCTATGGTTACATCTAATAATTGTCCACCCACCATACCCCTAACACCAGAATTGTGGGCTAGTAGGTCAATGACCCCCAAAATTTGAGCCGGATGGAAAGTTTTTGATTCTCCCAAAAGTAAAACCTGCCCAAAAGCCTCTGTTAATAGTGCATCTCCAGCCAAAATGGCCACAGCCTCACCAAATCTTTTGTGGCTTGAAGGTTTTCCGCGGCGAGTATCATCATCATCTAGGGCGGGAAGGTCGTCGTGAATTAAAGAGTAGGTGTGAATATATTCCATGGCACATGCTGCAGGAAGAACATCTTTGGCCTTTATCCCAAGTGCCTCTGCGGCTGAAAGAACTAAAAGAGGACGCAATCGTTTGCCACCGCCCTCTAGGGAATAGCGCATAGCTTCGAGTAAAGGTGTAAATCTTTGAGAACAGGATTTGGCAAATCTTGTTAAGTTTGAATCTAAATACTCGTTAATAAGTTTAACGTGAGCTTCGTTAAAAGCCCCTAATCTCTCAGACCCCATTTTTCACCCCAATCCCATGAAAAGGATAGGTGACTTAATGAAAGGGTGTCAACTGCTTAAGGAGTTTCAGTGAAAGGAGTGGTAATAAGTTTATTTTCGCTGTCTCTGGTGAGCAACTCTACCCGTTTTTCAACCTCTTCAAGTTGTTTCAGGCAGTCACGTGATAGCGCAATGCCCTTTTCAAAAGATTTCAATTGAGTTTCGAGCGGGGATTCCCCTCGTTCAAGCTCACCCACTATTTTTTCGAGATCTTTCAATGAAGACTCAAATGAATCTGTTTTTTTATTTGTTTCCATGAAACCAACCATAAGTGAGTAGGGAAAATTCTGTCAAATAGTAAAGTTCGGATTCATTGACAACGTATCCTTACCGACCTTTAATTGGCACAATGCTTTTTTAGGAGACTAAACAATGAAGATTTCAATGAAAAATAGATGTTTTCAGTTGGCGCTACCATTACTTGTACTGCCCCTTTTAATCATCGTGGGTTGTGTGAAAAAAGAGGGTGGAGTCGCAAGTGCGGTTGCTAATGCTGCAGCTAGCAATGAGATCTGGTTGGGAGAATATGGCTCGATGACGGGATCGGAAAGCACCTTCGGCGTCTCTACTCATAAAGGGATTTTAATGGCTCTTGATGAAGTGAATAAAACCGGTGGAATCAACGGAAAAAAACTTCAACTTAAAAGTTACGATGATCAGGGACAGGCTGCAGAGGCGGTCACTATTATTACCAAGTTAATCACCCGTGATAAGGTCATGTTGTTGTTAGGGGAGGTGGCTAGTTCCAGATCGATTGCAGCTGGAGCGATTGCACAACAATACAAAATTCCAATGGTGAGTCCCTCAAGTACAAACCCAAAGGTGACTCAAGTAGGGGATTATATTTTTCGCGTTTGTTTCATTGATCCTTTTCAAGGGTCTGTCATGGCTAGATTTGCCATTAATAATTTAAAACTTAAAAAAGCGGCAGTATTACGAGACATCAAAGCCGATTATAGTGTGGGGCTCGCTAATTATTTTGTAGATGAATACAAAAAAATGGGCGGTGAAATTGTTGCCGATGTTTCCTACTCTAGTGGCGATGTGGATTTTAAATCTCAACTTACTTTGATTAAGGGAAAAAATCCTGATGTTCTATTTATTCCTGGCTACTATACCGAAGTGGGCCTAGTGGCTCGCCAAACACGAGAGCTAGGAGTTAAGGCCGTACTGATGGGCGGAGATGGCTGGGATAGTGAAAAATTAACTGAAATCGGATCCGATGCGATTATCGGTGGGTATTTTAGTAATCACTATTCTCACGAAGATAAAAGTCCTGTTGTTCAAAACTTTGTCGCGCAATTCAAAGCTAAATATGGAGAGGTCCCAAGTGGATTAGCGGCTCAAGGTTACGATGCAGCGATGGTAGCAGTGGATGCTATCAAACGGTCTACTGAATTATCTCCGAAAGCCATTAGAGATTCTTTATCTCAAACCAAAAACTTTCAGGGTGTCACCGGAATGATTACGATTAACGAGGAAAGAAATGCGGTCAAACCTGCCGTGGTACTTAAAGTGGTTGGACCGCAAAAGTTTAGTTACGTAACCACCATCAATCCTTAAAACGAGAGATTGATGCTGCAAGCTTTTTTACAAAACATTATTAATGGACTAGCTCAGGGGAGTGTTTATGCTCTTGTGGCGTTGGGATACACCATGGTTTATGGTGTTCTGCAGTTTATTAATTTTGCCCACAGTGATATTTTTATGTTGGGGGCCTTCTCAGGCTTTTATCTTGCTAAATGGTTGACGCCTATAGTTCCCAATCCCTTGGTACTTCTTTTAGCGACTATTCTAGGCAGTATGGTTTTTTGTGTCACTGTAGGACTTACTATAGAACGCATCGCTTATCGTCCGCTGAGATCTGCGCCGAGAATCAATGTGCTAATTACGGCTATTGGAGTCTCTCTTTTTTTAGAGAATCTAGGCCAGATCATTTTTGGTGCAGACCCGCAAGTGTTTCCAGCTCTAATTGCCACAAAGTCTATTTTAAATACAGGGGGATTAGTTTTAAATAATATTCAAGTCCTAGTCGTTTTAGTTTCCTTAGTTTTAATGGTGGTTCTGCATTGGATCGTTCATCACACTAAACTTGGAACGGCCATGCGAGCGGTCAGCTTTGATATTGAAGTGGCAAATTTAATGGGAATTCCTACCGACACGATCATTATTTTTACCTTTACCATCGGATCCGCTTTAGCAGGTGCCGCTGCTATTCTTTATGGTTTGTCTTATCCTAAAATAGAACCTTTACTAGGAACCATGATCGGTTTGAAAGCTTTTGTGGCTGCCGTTTTTGGAGGTATTGGAAATATTTTAGGTGCTGCTGTGGGGGGTATTGTTTTGGGTTTAGCAGAATCATTTACCGTTTATTACATCTCCTCCTCCTTTCGTGATGCGATTGCTTTTGGAATTTTAATTTTAATTCTTCTTTTTAAGCCCGCAGGTCTTTTTGGAACTTTTCGCCGAGAGAAAGTATGAAAATTATTCAAAAAAGTATTCTACTTATCATTGCATTAGCAATCTTTGGATTGAATTACTTTCTAGAAGATAATGTGGATGGCTATGTTTTAAGAGTTATTATCAATTGTGGAATTGGAATGATTTTGGCGATGAGTTTAAATCTGATCAATGGATGTGCAGGACAATTTTCTCTAGGACATGCCGGGTTTATGGGAGTGGGTGCTTATGCGAGCGCTCTGATCACTACGGTGCTTACGCTTTCCCCTTTCTTTAAGACCGATCTCGGAGTGGGCTGTGCTATTTTAACCGGTGGACTTGCCGCAGCTGTTGCAGGGTATTTAGTAGGCCTCCCTTCTTTGCGATTACGAGGGGATTATCTCGCTATTGTGACATTGGGATTTGGTGAGATCATTCGTATTTGCTTTCTAAACTTTGAACAGGTGGGTGGCGCTAGAGGACTTCCTGGAATTCCGAGAGTGGCGAATTTCTTTTGGGTTTATCTGTGGGTGGTAGTTACTTTTGTCGCGCTTCTGAGACTTTTACGGTCTAGTTATGGGCGAGCCATTTTATCGGTTAGAGAAAATGAAATTGCAGCAGAATCTATGGGTATTAATATAGCTCATTATAAGATTGTTGCCTTTGTTATTAGCTCTTTTTTTGCAGGTATTGCAGGTGGACTTTTTGCTCACTTTCAAAGTTTTATCGATCCGAATTCTTTTGTATTTAATAAATCGGTAGAGGTTGTGATCATGGTGGTGATTGGAGGAATGGGAAGTCTGTCTGGCGCCATGTTGGGTGGAATTATTGTGACGTTACTCCCAGAACTTCTTCGTGCTTTTGATAACTATCGAATGGTTATTTTTCCTCTGATCTTAATTATTTTAATGTTGGTGCGTCCTCGTGGAATTTTTGGCCACAAAGAGATTTGGGAACTTTTTCGTAAGAAGGCCTCCTCGTGACAAATATTTCTTCCGATACTACAAACCATGATTTTAAAGTTGAGTCTCTGTCTATTGCTTTTGGTGGACTCAAAGCTGTTAATCGGTTTACTTTAAGTTTACAACCGATGGAGCTTCAGGGATTGATTGGTCCCAATGGAGCTGGCAAAACAACTATTTTTAACTTAATTACTGGCGTTTATCTTCCAGATTCAGGTGCGATGACCTTAAATGGAAAATCTCTTTTAGGATTTAAGCCACATCAAATTGCCAAGGCCGGAATTGCCAGAACCTTTCAAAATATCAGGCTCTTTTCGGAAATGACGGTTATAGAGAATGTCATGGTTTCTTATCATATGCGAGTGGAGTATCGGTATGTGGATGTTCTCTTAAGAACGGCACGCTATTACCGTATCGAAAACCAGTTTAGAGAGAGAGCCTGCGCTCTACTCGAGATCATGGGACTGGAAAACCGTAAAAATGATAAAGCTAAGAGTTTGCCTTATGGAGATCAAAGACGATTGGAAATCGCCAGGGCGTTAGCAACGAATCCTAAGGTATTATTACTCGACGAACCGGCTGCAGGGTTAAACACACAAGAAAAGGTCGCTCTGATGGCAACGATTGCCGAGATTCGAAATAAATTTAAGACAGCGGTTCTTTTAATTGAGCATGACATGAAACTGGTAATGGGAATTTGTGAAAAAATTACCGTTTTAGATCATGGTGAGATCATTGCCAGTGGGACTCCTCGAGAAATTCAGAATAATCCTAAAGTGATTGAAGCTTACTTGGGTGTAGGATGATTTTATCTATTAAAAATTTATCTGTGAATTACGGGTTAATTCCTGCTATTCGCAATTTATCGATGGAGGTTGGCCAGGGAGAAACTGTGGCTCTTATTGGCGCTAATGGAGCAGGAAAAACAACGATTCTTAGAGCCGTTTCGGGTCTTATTAAATTAGCCTCTGGAAGTGTAGTTTTTGATGGTCAAGATATCGCACGACTTAAATCACATCTCATCGTTAGAAGAGGAATGTCGCATGTTCCTGAACGAAGAGGTATTTTTGCAAATCTAACCGTATATGAAAATCTGTTAATGGGAGCTTATATTCGAAAGTTGTTACCTGGTGATTTGGATGAGGTTTATAGTTTGTTTCCAATTCTTCTTGAGAGAAAGAAGCAGATTGCTGGAACTTTATCGGGAGGCGAACAACAAATGTTGGCTATCAGTCGAGCGCTTTTATCAAAACCTAAACTCATGTTACTTGATGAGCCCTCTTTAGGGTTGGCTCCACAGATCACAAAATCTATTTTTTCGATTATTCAAAAGATCAATAAAGCAGGAACCACAGTTCTTTTGGTAGAGCAAAATGCGCAGGCCGCTTTAAAAATTTCACATCGAGGATATGTTCTGGAGGTGGGAGAAATTACCCATACAGATACCTCAGAAGCCCTCTTAACGAATGATGCCGTTCGCAAAGCCTATCTAGGTGACCACTAGAATTTTTTTAAAGAGCCAATCCCAATAGAAATATTAGTTCATCGAATGAACTAAAAGTTTTTCTCCACCACGGAAAATAACTAAAATTTTCCCACTAAGTTTTACCTCTTCAACAATTCCCACTCCGAAAGCTGAATGGTCGATCACGTCATCCTTGAGAAATACCTGTTTAGGGCTATAGGCCTTCATTGGCTTACCTTTTTTCTTAGCGATTTGTTCCTCCCAATAATCGGCTGCTAAAACAACCGTTTTTCTGGGGGCCGATGTCGAAGATTTAGTCACCGATTTGGCTCGAGTATCTGAGGCTCTTTTAAAGTTGTGTTGCCCCTTGCACATCTTACAAACGACCTTGGCAGGTCGTTTACCGATCATAGAAACAACAATATGAGAAAATTCTCCTTGGCATTTTGAGCAATAAGCCAAGACATCGCCACCTACGATAGGGGCATTATAAAGAGGTAATTCAGCCATGAGAGTTCCTTTTGGTTAGTATCAACAGTGTTAGCTACTTATCGATTCGACCATTTTCACCATCCGAACCTTACTAGTATGCTATCATTAAGATGTATACTGGAGTGCAACGTATGGCAATTCAGAGTGGTAATAAAATTTTAAAACCTCACGAAATGTTCATTGCCATGGGCATTATCTTGATGGCTTTTGGCTTAATCATCTTTTTTGCGGGCCAATGGAATCTTTCTCAAGAAAATTTTTTGGGGGCTCAGGCCCCTGATATTGAATTTCAGTCAAATTCAGGAAAAAACACCTCTCTTTCTCAACAACAAGGGGTGGTTGTTCTCATGAACTTTTGGGCCAGCTGGTGTATTCCCTGTATGGAAGAGATGCCGAGCCTAATCATGCTAGAAAATCACCTTAAAAAACAGGGATTCCTCCTATTGGCCTTTAATATTGGTGGGGATCGCACCGAAAGCTTGGCGGGAAAAATAGCTAGTTCTAAACTTCCTCAAAACTTAGTATTTAACTTCTCTCAGAACCAACTAAAATCATACTCGGTTGATAGCATTCCCCTTTCTATTCTTATTGATAAAAAAGGGAAAATATACAAAGTTTATCACGGTCCCCAAAACTGGATGGACCTTTCTATTTTAAGAGAAATAGAACAGGTGATCAAAGAATAATAAGGCTAACTCATTTGATGAAATATTTTTATGGACTTGGGATCTAATTTTCCTTTTAAAACTAAGAGTAAACTGTTGGGTCTATTTATTATTGCCTACGGCTTTTTTTATATCTTTCCTAATCTATATGCTAGATGGGATCCCGCCCTACTTCCCATGACCTGGTTAGATAACGCTATCCCTCTCATTCCCGTTACCTTTTTAATTTATACCTCCGATTATTTACTTATTTTATTTGCGATTATTCTGATAAAGAACCCAGATGATTTTCGTTCCTTTAGTCGCATGATGTTTGCAACTCTATTTACATGTGGCCTGTTTTTTATATTTTTTCCCACCACCTACCCCAGGCCTAGCTATCCCATTGTAAGTAACACTTTCATCAAGGCCGCTATGGAATTTATTTATGTGGGAGATAGTCCTAATAATTGCTTACCTAGTTTGCATGTGGCGCTGACCTCGGTCGCCACCTGGAGTTTAAGAAAGAGATCTAAAAAATTGGTGGGGTTTTTGGGGCTTTGGACTTTAGCGATAATAATTTCCACACTCACAACTAAGCAACATTACTTTATTGATATTATAGGAGGGCTTTTAGTCCTGGTGGCTGTCGCCATGGGGGAAAAGTGGTTTGTTAACCATTTTACTGTAAAGCATTATCCCGAAATTAGTGATGGCCAAAACTCCAAAATCACCAAGGCCTATTAGGAATCTTCCCTGAATTGTAACTTCCTATCCTATATGCTAATACCAGAAGGTGGTAAATCTAACCGAATTAATGCATGCCATTTCACTTGAGTGTGAAGTGGATAGAATTAGTGATGATGTCACAGTGGGTTTGCTTAGTGAGAATCAAACTCATTCTGCCAGAGCCATTTTAATAGCTAGAGAGGCCGGGATTTTTGCTGGAGACAATGTAGTTTCGGCCTTTAGTAATCTTTTCGAATCCCAGATAAAAATGACCTGTGAATTAAAAAACGGAAATCCGCTAAGTAAAGATCAGGAAATTTTAAGAATGGAAGGACCCGCTGGTAGTTGTTTATCTCTCGAGCGTACTTTGATTAATTACCTAAGTTTTTTAAGCGGAATTGCCACCTTAACTCAATCTTTTGTAGAGGCTGTTAAACCCCATCCCACACTAATTTTGGCTACAAGAAAAACGCTTCCTGGTTTAAGGAACTTACAGTTACAGGCGGTGGTTGCGGGGGGAGGCCATATTCATCGGCGTAATTTAAGTGATGGAATTTTGATTAAAGAAAACCATCAGATTTTTTCCGATCCCCTAGAGATGTTAAAAAAAGCCAAATGGGATCGTTCACCACTTCATCGCGTAGAAATTGAGGTTCAGGAGTTAGCTACTTTAAATTCTATTCTTAAAGATCCACCTGATGTGATCATGCTAGATAATTTTTCATTCACCGATACAGAAATAGCGATTCAAAAGATAAGAGCCTGCGCTATTGCTAATCACTGCCGTATCGAAGTTTCTGGTGGAATGACAATAGATAAAGTTGCAAGGCTCGCAGGTTTAGGAGTCGATTACATCAGCGTAGGACAGCTCACTCACTCTAGCCCTTCATTAAATATGTCTGTAGATTTTGAGCGATTGTGAGCCAAACAAAAAAGCTCAATATCTAATTATTTAGGAACATTTATAGGTACTAAAGAGCAAGGAAAAATCTGAGCGTTCCAACGCTTACGTTTACTCTAATTTTCTTGAGGACTAGGTATGGATTGAAAATATTTAGAATGATTTGTGAGTTTAGTCTACAAGAAGCCTGAAAGTGGATCGTAAAAAAATAACGGTTGTGCTCTACGACGAGAGAGAGACAAAGTGACAGATCCTCGGATTCGGACTTGGTTAAGGGGGGAGCTTTTTTGGTTTTGCTCAATAAATTTTAGTTGTAATGCTTCATTAATATTACGGTAATCTCCGCGGGAGACAATAGAACTCCGTTAAAGGAAAAAAAGAAATCAGATGGACCAGGCCTACTCACTACATCAAATGGGGCTCTCTGCAACGCCTCATTAACTGCATCAGAAGTCATTCCAGAATTCCTTAAGTTTATCCCCAGTCTCTCAAGATGGACTCTCTTAATTTCCTCTGCAGCTTCTTTAAACTGGTGTTTTACAGGTCTCCCATGAGGATGAGCGAAAATAAAACCTGTCTTCCCATCTGGCCGTTTGATTAAGCTTACTTGATTAGGCTTATCATGTGCTCTAGGCACTGCTCCCCATGTAGCAAATCGACCGCCTCCTTCCGTCGCATTAGGATCTATATCATACGTAATAAAAGTATCTTCTAACAAACGTTCTACTTGCTGATTTACTCTACCCATAGAGGTCTCACGATCGCTAGAGGCCACCCCCACAAGGTGTTTTACGACGTCTTCTCGCAGAGCAGCCACCATAGTCGGAACCTTTTTCTGCGCCTTTTCGATGGCTAAATCAAATTTTCCTGCTTCTTCAAAAGCATAAATCGGGTCAGAAATAATACGATCAATTGCCAATATAGCTTTCTCTACAATTCGATGTTGCTCTTCGCCACCCAATTGACCAAATCTGTCACTTGTATTTAAACCCAGTGCTGGGTCATTTGCCCGATTGCGTGCCTCTTTCAAAATTTGGTCGTAAGCAACAAATAAGGCTTTCTGTCTTTTAATAGCTAAAATCAAATTTTTATTGTCAGTTTGGTTTGCAATTTTTTCAAATTTAGTTCCAAAAAATCCGAAATCCTCAAAAAAGGTAAGCTGAGAAAGTTCTGCTCTTAGCCTGGAATTTCTAGCGACTAAATCAAGATTACGGCTAATCCAAATTGCAAGAGCTCCGTCCCCCAAATTATCCGTAGAGACTTCACTAAACTGTTTCTGCAGATCCATTATTTTTATTGCGAGTGGCTGACCGCTCAAGCCGCCTACTTCACTAGAAATGAAATCCAACAACTGTTTTGAGGTGTTTCGCTTTTCATTGTTGTGTGGAACATTCTTTCCGAATTTCAGAAAGGGACCATGGTGATCGAAAGTAAAAGCTTCTACTAAATGAATAGGCAATGGAACTCGCTTACCCCCATCACCAGGAATGGTCCACCCATGAGGGGTATCAAGGACGCGAAATCCGCGATCTCCCATCGTTTCTTTCAGAGCATCGGAGAACAAACGCCTTTCCTCATCCTTTCTAGCAATCGTATCTGAAGGGTTGGTCTTTTTTACTCTTAAAAGAAAAAGCTGATACGCTCGATCTATAGCTTCTCCGAATCTTTCTCCTAACTCAGAGGTTGGTATAAACCGGCCCGCAGGAGAAAATAAGGGCTTATTTTTATTGGGGCTTGTTACTCCAACCGCAATTCGATTAAAAGTAAGACGACACAATTCAATTGGATTAGCGCGTATAGACAAAGAGAAAAACAGAAGAGAAAAACACACAGAAACTAAAACTGAATAACCAAAAAAAATAGGATTACCTAACTTTTTATTCACGTCCCCTCCTATAATACTCTTACTGTATTCTGGAAATATGATGGAATCCGTTCAGAAATAGCGCCCCTTTTCACCTTAAGAATTTCTCCCAAAGATTCCAGGGGGGATGCGCGGCGTATTATTGGGAGCCAATCCAAATCCATTACTTTCAGTAGTCGCTCTTAGAACATGAGTTCTTAAGCCGGAATTATCCGCCCCCGCAATATGAGGGGGGGTAGGCTAGGAGTATAGCACTATAGCACTATAAATCTCGTCCGTTAATACGTATGTCCCCCCAAAAAACTGAAGCACGATTAAATAAAAATTATATTTATATAATTCCATTTGCCGAACCCCTTAATCATACGATTACACTTATAACTGCAGCTGATTTTATTTCTAATATAAAAAATATTTTAATGATGGGATTAACTTGACCCATCATTTTATCCAAAAATTCGGCCAACTGCAAGTCAAGGAATTCATCAGTAGCTTCGCGTGCTAAATGCATCCCTACCCATAGCTCGCCGAAACAGAGGCTGGGCTCCCAATTGGAACGTGTTCGCCGGCAGTCAAAAATTTCGTCTGTTTCATTTGAGAACGTTGCCCATCTCGTTCTCGCTGGTGTTTCGCTTGAAGACTTTTGGCCGTCATCTTTCAGGGACTCGTTGGTATACTCTTTAAAGCGTTG
>SHZA01000053.1 GCA_009692515.1 Bdellovibrionales bacterium | reverse complement strand
TTCAGCTTGGCACTCGCAAAAAGCAGATTAAAAAGGGCCGAACGTAGGTCTGGAACTAAAGCTAATGCCTTTTGATAGCAATGAGCCGCATCGGCGAAATTCCCCTGAGCATAAGAAAGATTTCCCTCAATCACATATAAATATTCTCTAGAGAAATCATTCTGTTCTTGTAGCCAAAAGCGTTCCCAATTATCTCTCTCATCGTAAATCTTACTCTTTCGTCCTGTAATGGACTCTAATGAATTTTGAAAAAGGCCATCAAACCAACCCTCATAATTTTTCCATAATTCCAAAAAGGATTCCACCAAAGTTTCTTTAAATACAAAACCCTCCTCGGCTATTTCATTTACAGGAGCAAATTCACTAAAAAACTGACTGTCAATTTCTAGAAATCCCGCGCGATCAGGACTCATAAAACAAAGATGATAAAGGTAGCGAATGGCATTATCATGATCTAGGACTTCACTTTTCTTTTCTCTGGAAAACCACTCGACCTCTGCCAGCCAATAAAGGGTGGATCTTAAATCCTCCTCCACAAAAATTTCATTGGCCAAGATCGCCGTAGCAAACTCTCTAGCCTCATAAAATCGCCCCTCGTGTAACAAATTTAAAATAAGAAATGGCACGCCCGAATCGGACTGCATGACATCACAGAGCTGGTCGATAAGTAGCCCAGATCGAGGGGCATCAAAGTGGCCACCAAGAATCTGTGCTATGAGGGCCTTAGCCTCTTCACCCATTCTATTATCTTCATTCTGAGCGATCACCTGGACTCTGGCTATTAGGTCGCTGACTAATACTGCCGCCTCTATCAATGTTTGAACCGACTTGATCTCAAGTGTCTGTTTTTCATGCTCGACAGATCTGCAGTTACCTTTCTTTCTAAAGAGGAATCTCTGTTGAATTTTTCTTATTCCTGGAAGGTCCTTCTTACAATCCATGATGAGTTTTAGCTGACTGAGCAATCGAAATTGAAGGGCCCATCTCTTTTGTACCTCGCTGGGATCGCTCCCAAGCCAATGTAACAATTTAATTCCGCTTATGACCTCAGAGTTTTCATCCGCTTCATGAAAGAGTCGCCACAGAAACTCCTGGTCTGAGGCGGGTTCACTCACCAATGTTTTTCGAAATGACCATCGCAAGAGAGGTTGTAATTTTAAGAGGAGCGCTTCAGCACACAACCACACACCAAACATAAAAATAACAAAGTAGTGCTCAGTATAAATCCCTACCCCTAAAATAAGAGCACACAAAAGAGCAAGGCCACTTAAAACCCTATTTTTTTTATTCTGAATATTTTCCAGAAAGCCATATTGGCTAATCGGTCTTTTCACAGTAATACTATCTCCACAGTTCGAGCTTAAAACACCTAGCCCACATCCACACACAACCCAAGAAAAGAAAAAGCAACTAAAGTGCCATGATTAGCCTGTGCGATTACGCTCATGAATTCAGCGGGAATACCCTAGAAGGCATTAGAATGGCCCAAAGATGTCAATAGAGGTGTTTAGATACCATCGGTGGGTTCTCTACTAGCATCACACCGTTTTGTGGCTAAGGCCAAAGCTTTGTTTTAAAATTTCACAGCGGCTCACCTCTGCAGCGAGCATATTTTGATCTGCCTTAGGCATGATCTCTAACAAGATTTTTACTCCCGAGAATTGAGTAATGAGATTGGAGTTACCACTATGACCGGTGGAATGTGTTAACACCACTCCTAAAATTGGAATGTTAGCCCTCTTAGCCGATTCAATAGTCAATAAAGATTGATTAATCACACCGACATTATCTCTGCCTACAATAAGAATAGGAAAGCCGACGGTCTTTATAAAATCTAATTGGGTCCAGTCTTGATGATAGGGAACTAATAGGCCCCCTGCCCCTTCAATAATAACAAAATCACCTTGCTGAGTTCTCTGTTGAACTAACGTAACTAGGTGTTTGAGTTCGATCGTTTTGCCCCACTTGGTTGCGGCGGAAAAAGGGGATAATTGCTCAGGAAAACGGAAGGCCGGTTCCATAAAGTAGGAGCTCGCTAAACCGGAAATTGTTTTTACTTCGGTCGTATCATCACCGTGAATAGTTCCTGTTTGCACCGGCTTCCAATAACTAGGTTTAGTGGTGCCTTGAAGCATTTTCAAGATTCCAGCGCACACCATTGTTTTTCCCACTCCAGTATCGGTTCCGATTACAAAAATACCCTTCATAGATTTCACCTCAGATTGGTTATTAATTTCCCATAATTTTAATCATCCGCATAGCAGATAAGTTCTCTCTGTTCTTGCGGTGCGTTTAATAATCCTTTAACTTAAGCGTATGGATTTAACTGGAAAACATGCGTTTGTGACCGGCAGTGGAAAACGCTTAGGCAGAGCGATGGCCGAGGTCCTTTTACAAAAAGGGATGAATATTTCGGCCCATTTTTTAAACTCCTTAAGAGAAGTCGAAGATTTGGTGGCCTGGGCTAAATTAAATAGTCTAGGACGGGTCATTCCCCTTCAGGCCGATTTACGCGATATGTCGGCCTTAAGCTCCTGTGTTCAGCGAAGTACCACTCTTTTAGGTCCGATAGATCTTCTTATTAATAGTGCCAGCGATTTTTTCCCTACCCCTTTACACTCAACGACTCTACAAGAATGGGATTCTTTGTTTGAATTAAATCTGAAGGCCCCCTTTTTTTTGACTCAACAAATAGCTCCTCATATGCCGCGAGGAGCTCAGATTATTTTTATTGCCGATGTGCATGGGAGTAGACCCATTAAGCATTTTAGCTCCTATTGCGCGACTAAAGCAGGGCTTATCTCGCTATCAAAAAGTTTGGCCAAGGAGCTAGCGCCGCACATTCGAGTTAATAGCCTGAGTCCTGGAACTTTACTACTAGGCGATAATGCCGGTGCACTTGAGAGAGCTCAGG
This sequence comes from Bdellovibrionales bacterium, assembly GCA_009692515.1. Taxonomy (GTDB): domain Bacteria; phylum Bdellovibrionota; class FAC87; order UBA2466; family UBA2466; genus UBA2466. The sequence continues at coordinate 12,099 of SHZA01000053.1, read as the reverse complement.
CAGAAAAACGAACTCTTTTAGGCAGGATAGGAACGCCTCAAGATTTAGTAGAGGGCCTACTATTTTTAGTAGGCAACCCCTACATCACAGGTTTTGATCTAGTTATTGATGGAGGCCGCTCGCTGGCCTGAACCTTCACTCCTCCTCTTGCCTACTAGCCCACCTATCGAGTGCAGGAAGGTGCACAGTGGAGAGATTCCAAAGTGCATTAAAATTGACAAGGGCAGATTGCATTACCGGATCAACTCCCGATTCTAAAATAGCCTTTTGATTTGATTTTTCTTGCGTAGCCATTAGCGCTAAAACAAATCGGGGAAATTTTTCTTCAATGTCTTTATCTTTAACAAGCCCTCTAATTACCACCTCCTGGAGCCACTTAGGTTGAATAGAACCTCCTTGAAGATTTAATATTAATGATACCCATGGCTCAAAAACTTTCACCTTTCGTTCATTAAATATTCCCACCTTAGTTTTTCCTGCAAGCACCCGTTGACGAGCCTCTTGCCAAGCCTCGATAAAAACCTCTTGGACCGCAACCGCAACTATGGGATGAACCTCTGCACATTCCATTATTTTTTCTCTGTTTTGTTTCGGTAGGTCTATAGCCTGGGAGGTTAAGCTAAGAGCAAATGCTGTCGCCAAGGCGGTTTGTGCAGAGGAGGCCGCGGCAACCTCTACTACCCCCTTCCATAGATTTTTTAATGAGCTCTCGGATAAAGTTTTACCACCCAAGAGTACCTTCAAGGCCTCATTCAGCTCTTGGGTTCCCGGTTCAATGGAGGGGCTATATCCCACAGAGGCATTCGCTGCTAAAAAAGCGGACTTCAAAAGATTGTTCTGTTCGTCCCTTGTATATTGATCAATAGACTGCTTCACTCCCCGATTAAAGGCTCCCGCCGAACTATTAAAGGCCAACGAAAAGGATTCCATCTCTCTAGCCGCTAGTGCCAAGCCTGCCAAAATCTTCCCAAGGGAATCACTTTGAGAATTGATAGCCATCTCCTCAATATTTTTCGATAGTTCAGCTACAATCAATGGCTCATCGGCCCCAAAATTTTTCAAGCTGGACAGTATATCAACCGCAGGGGCAAAATCGGTTCCCTCCCGCAGCCCTTTTTTCTGTGCGAACTCTTGAGACATTAATTCCTGCGTTATCAGATAGGCTAGGGTAGATCTCGCGGCCTTCGGACTCAACAAGGCCAGTTGTCCCAGCACAGGAAGGATTTCACTATTAGAGAGTGAATAGTTTCGCAACGTAGCTGCCACATTTTTCTGAATAATATTTTCCATCCTTCCCCGACTATCGATAGTCAAATTGGAATACCCTACTGAAAAATTATCTAGGTGAAATGGGATCTTATTAAAATTGATTCCCTGTGAAATTTCATTAGCGATAATAGATTTACTACTAAGACTACAGGAGGTACCCGCCACCAAGTTTACGACCGAAGAAAAATTATAACTTTCGCCATTCGCAAATCTAGCAATATCCCCTGGATTAACTGAGCACTCCCCACTCTGGATCTCATTGCTTTTAGGATTTTTTACTCGTTTTTCAAACTCAGCGTTCTCCTTGTTATTTCCCCCCTTCTCCCCCTCATGGTCATCTTTAACCTTACCCATTCCATACGGTTCAAATAAAAATGCCAGGGCCAGAAGCAAAAGAGATGCGCCTTTAATTTTATTTTTTTTTGCCATATAAGTTCCCTAAACTCTTTTTTATTTTTCAAAGATAATTTTAAATTCTTTTTCATTCCCCGTTTTTGTTTTGTTATTTTGTTCCACCTTTTTTTCACCGAAAAATAGTTCAAAGGCCGTTTTCTTTTCCTTTGAAGGGTTCTTGATTTCCGAAGTCATCTCTGACGACACTTGTCGTTCCTTTGTTTTTTCCCCTTGCTTTAGATCAAGAATAACCTTTCGTTCCAATGAAGTGATCATTTCAACCCTTCGATTGGCTACGACTCGCCAATAAAATTCCCCAGATGACTCAAACAAAACCATTCCATTATCTTCTAGCGCCTTTCTTTTTATTATAGATTGGAACCCACTTGTGGATGAGATCTCCAATACATAATCGATATTTTCCAATGGCAGAGAATGCCAACTAAAATCGACCCAGGAATTAGCTGAATACAAATAGGTTTTCGAGTTCACAGGGGTTTTCAATAGGATTTGATAATCACCGAGGCGATTTAAAGTAAATTTAGGGTTAATCACAGCTCGAAGGGGCTCTAACTCTAGTTTTTTTCCAAACACATCAAGGGAACGGGCCGATAGTTCACTCTGTTTGAGAATCAAGGGGTTAACATCGGGCAAAAAGGCTCGACTATCTTTAATAAAACCAATCGATTTTTCAGTGCTCTTTTTATTAATAGAGATACCTTTTGAGGAATCACCGTCGATTTTAATTTTACCTTCGAACAGGGTAATTTCTAGTTTCTCCAAAGAGGCATCGTCAAACTGAACCAAAGATTCAGGATCTATAATAATTTTATTATCCTTCCAATAGAAGACTGCGGTCGTATTTTTAGGTGTGTAAATACTATCTTTTAAATAGATTGTGAATTCTGTGCGACCGGTTCCCCACTGTAGACTTTTAGCATGCCTAATGCGTATCGGCCTTACCGACTGGAGGGTCCCAATGGCCACAGCCCCCTCACCCAAACCTAATTCATTTCCATAGAATAATAGAACGTATCCGGTAATAAGGGCTATCAATAGAGCCACAACTATCGTGCGCCTATCCCCACCCTCTTCAGGGACTATCTTATCTGCCCAGAACATACACTCTCCTAACTGGGCTTATCGTCATTTTAACGAAAATTATAAAGCGCTTTTTTTACTCTCTCCTTAGAGGATCCTTGGGGTCTTCGGGCAGTAGGCGACAAAAGGGAAAGGCCGAGTTATGTCATTGCGTCAAAGCCCAGAACTGTCACATTTCTCCTTTGAAAAACCCCATTCACTTTAAGTCACCGTAATAATTATTTGTAATTCCTAGAGAATACAGTTTCATCGATGGCACATCCTGTGCTTTTAGATCCCACCGTGGAGGTTCCGATGTAAAGGACACTCCAATTATTAACTGAGCCCATGTTGTTGTGGGATTATATTGGAGGATAGTAGAAATGGCTCAAAGAGATCGCGCACAGGGTTTTGGTTTTATGTATGCAGATATTACCAAATTAATTGCAAAAAAACATGAGCTGGAAAAGACCGAAGGCTTTGCTCATATTGAAAAAGAGGGACAGACATTAAATTTCAATCGAGATAAAATACCGCTTGTCGCCAGACCGACGCAAGAGCTCAAGGCAACGGATGGTTTTAATAATCTATTAAAAGAAAGATCCGCTGCCATTATCACCTTAAAAGATAATTTAGATAGACTACAATCACTTCATCACAAACTTCATTCGATGCTAGATGAACTAAATAAACTTACAGATAAAGATTCTAAAAAGAAATAAAACTGACTACGGAATAACAGGCTGAAAATTAAAGGGGATTTTATTTCTCTTAGGATGATCTAGAGAGGCAGGTCCCCGATCTATCGGCTCTTTCGGTTTGTTACAGTATTTTTTTAGACTAGTATCGCCAGGACAATACCAAGTATCTAGCATTTCCACCTGCATCGCTAGTGGCCCTTTATGAAAACTTTGATACTGGATGGGATCCATAGAGGTTAACAACACTCGATTAATTTTCTTTTTCCCCACTTGATCATAGTGTTTCAAACGCAATTGATAAACACGATAACTACCTTCTGCTACGACAGAAAATATCGAATAACACACCACTAATAGATAGGCGCTTCTCATGAACGTCTTATCGTCACCTTTGGGTGAGCGCTTAATTTATTTTTTCATACTCGGCATCAAATACTGAATAGGGACGAAACAAACTAGCTAATTTCAAATTAGCTTTTAATAGTGGGCTCTACTTTTAATCTTGGATCACCCATTTTACTAAATAAACACTGAGCTCATAAAGAAGAATTAAAGGGCCTAGCACTAAACACATGGTAAACGCATCCGGAGTGGGCGTTAAAAAGGCGGCTAGAATAGCTAATCCCAAATAGGCCTGAGGGCGAAATTTAATTAATAGCTCCTGTCTAATCACTCCTAGTTTCCCTAGTAGCAGCAAGACCACAGGCAATTCAAAAAGAATTCCCATTGAAATTAATAGTTGAATAGTCAGACTAAAATAATCGACGACATTAATCAGGGGTTTTTCATTAGCCCCGCCAAAGTTTAATAAAAAACGATAGGCCGAAGGAATCACTAGATAATAGGCAAACACCGTACCTGTAAAAAAGGCCCCACTGCCAAACATTAAAAAGGGAACGGCAAATTTTCTTTCTCTTTCTTTTAAGGCTGGTGCAATAAAATTCCAGCCCTGTCTCAAAAGGTAGGGAGAGCTGATAATTAAACTAGTATAAAAACTAACCTTTAAATAAACTAAAAACTTATCAGAAATACCTGAAAAATATAAATGGCGTTCCCCCACCGGCAGCACCGATAATAAAGGGGTCTCTAGAAACTCAATCACTTTATCACTGAAATAATAGGTGATTAAAAAACCAAGGCATAAAACCCCCAAAGATTTTATTAATAGGGTTCTTAGCGCCTCCAGGTGCTGCCACACAGGCATCGCTCCTGGCTCGCTATTGGCTAGGGAATTTACCACTTCGACTTTTACAGGTTCGTCCATAAAGACAACCTAGTAGGTCACTTCCAAAGTTTCAAGGATTGACTGCTTGATAGTCAGCTTAACTCCGCTTAAGCTTTTAATAAAATTTGAGGAAAGGGGCCTATGTTTTTTTATTTTATTGGAACGGGATTATTAGCGGGGATTCTTTCTGGGTTGTTTGGTATTGGTGGGGGAATCGTCATCGTTCCAATGTTGGTCTTTTTTTTAAAGATGCCCCAACTTTCAGCCAACGGTACCTCGCTGGTAGCACTTTTACTTCCTGTCGGCGGGCTCGCCGTTTTTGAATATTATCGACTAGGAAAAATTACCTCAGAAAACATAAAATGGGGACTACTGATCTCGATAGGATTATTTATAGGTGCTTTTTTAGGAGCGAAACTGGCAACCCAGCTCCCTGAGGTGATTTTACGTCGAGTCTTTGTATTCTTTCTCATTGGGGTCGCAATAAAAATGTGGTTCAAAACCTAACGACCGAGTGCCAAGTCGTGTTTCACAAAAATACCCTAGGCGCCCGTTCCTTTTTCCACGCAAACCCATATACCATTCTATTAAAAGGTCATCGTTTCAGTTTTTACGCTACCACTGCCACCTTTTTTATTTTTCTGCATCTATAGGAATTGCCATTCAATGGTCGCAATTTTTCCCGTGAACGTGCCCATGATCATGCTCCTCGTCCATCTCCTCTTCACTCTCAGCTATTTCATCGACCGTAGCCTCCCTAGCCTCCTTCACCTCAACTGAGAAATAAAGATCCTCGCCACTAAGCTCATGATTGCCATCTAGTGTGGCATGAGTCGTTCCTAATTTGGTAACGGTAAAGGAATGAAAATAACCCTCTGCCACCTCCATTTCGACCTCTAATCCGACCGCTACCTTTTGATTTGGAGGGAACTGCTCAAGAGGCACTTGAATGACAAGTTTGTCCTCTCTGGGCCCGTAGGCCTCGATAGATGGAACCTCGATCTCCTTTTTGTCCCCTTTTTTGAGACCCTTCATTCTTGACTCTAAACCTGGAATAATTTGACCGGCCCCTTCAACATAGCGCATCGGATCTCCCCCTGCCTCTTTGGAACTATCTAGAATCTCCCCTGTGCTATTTTTTAAAATGTAATCAAACTCAACTAAACGAACAGACATACATTCTCCTTGAGGTGTTTAAAGTTTTAAATCGATATTAAGGATTTTTCCAAGCACTTGAGAATACACCACACAATAAGGGTGAAGAAAGTAAAAAAGAGGGGATTTATTTGAGGCCGAATATTAACGTCACCAACGCATTTACCGCGCGGGTTTTTATGGCAGATGAGGGCTCAGCTACATTTTGCACATTAGCCAGTCCCATGTCGTATCTCACATCAATGCCTACTGCCAATTGCGGATTGGCCCAAAACCCTAACCACCCGCCCATACTCACTCCGTAATCATTGGTAAAATCACCTTTAATAGGGGAATTAACACCACTTGATTGGCGATTAGCCGATACCATTAATCCCGTAAGGTACGGCCCAACTTTTAATTGAAATTCTTTAAAGGGATTCCATTTAATAAAAAAGGGAAATTCTAAAAATGAGAGATCAAATTGGGTCACCGAGCTGCTAGTTCTCGCCTGATAGTTTTTCTGGGTATACAACATATCGATACCCAAACTTATTTGGTTCATAATTTTATAATCGACCCCTAAACCAAAGGCCAAGCCGGTATAACCATCCACACCAGCGCCACCTTCACTTTTATGACTGCTAAAACTAAACCCTCCGTATAAAAGCCCTGAGATTTTTCTGGCGCCACCGCCGCCGGTGATTCTGCGTTCAGCAAAACTTGCCGTTGAGCATAGAATCAACGTGATTACAATAATGTGTTTTAGAAATAGCAAATAGTCCTCTTCTTTAATTATATCGGATGATGGCCATTATTCCATGATAACGCTTCGCTCCGACCTATTTTACTAATTTTTCTAAACTGGGTTCCGTGATTCTTTCAAAATGGATTCTCATCTTAACCCGCTTGAGTTTTTGTACAAAATCGACGAAACTAATAGAGAGTTATAGGAGTTTTTAAAGAATATTTTTTCTTTAAGAGGCCTACCCATTTTTTTTAGAAGACCCTTACAAGGATTTTCTAAAATACCTAAAGGAGATCTTCATGTTTTCTGAAAAACCCTGGTTACGTGCAGCCCATTTAAATCCCCCCGCTTCCATTTCTAGAAAGCACCAAAGAGCCGGTAACTGGACTCACGAAGTTCCGCCTATCTCCGAATATTTTGGAGAGCTTACCTTTGGCCTAGGACAGATGAGAGAAAAGCTATCTAAAGAGGCCTACCAACATTTATCCAAAGCTCTAGATCAAGGAAAAAAACTTACCCTTGAAACTGGAGAGGCAATTGCCTTAGTCATTAAAGATTGGGCAGTTCAAACGGGAGCCACTCACTTTTGTCATTGGTTTCAGCCCATGACAGGAATGACGGCGGAAAAACATGATGCCTTTATTTCCATTCAACATTCACATCACTCCGAACTCACTGTGATTGAAAGATTCACAGGCGGCCAATTGATTCAAGGAGAGCCCGATGCCTCCAGTTTTCCCTCGGGAGGAATGAGATCTACCTTTGAAGCGCGCGGTTATACCGCTTGGGACCCCTCCTCTCCCCTGTTTATTATAGATGGCGAATATGGAAAAACGCTCTGCATTCCGTGTGTCTTTTTTGGATATCACGGTGAGGCCTTGGATAATAAAACTCCACTCCTTAGGTCGGCTCAGATTCTATCTCAAGAGGCCATTCATTTTTTAAAAACACTGGGAGATCTCGATGCAAAATCGATCACAGCCACTCTCGGCTCTGAACAAGAATATTTTTTAATCGATATACATCACGCTAATGCTCGCCCAGATATCGTCATGACAGGAAAAACACTCCAAGGGGCCCCCTCTCCGAGAGGACAACAATTAGAGGACCATTATTTCGGCGCCATTCCTAGGCGAGCGAAGGCTTTTATGGAGGATTTAGAATATGAACTTTATCGTTTAGGAGTGCCGGTAAAAACTCGCCACAATGAGGTAGCTCCAAGCCAATATGAACTGGCTCCTATTTTTGAGTCGGTAAACATTGCAGCAGATCACAATACACTCACCATGGAAACGATGAAACGAGTGGCGGGTCGACACGATCTGGTTTGTTTGCTTAATGAAAAACCCTTTGCGGGTATTAATGGTAGTGGCAAACACTGCAACTGGAGCATGTCGAATGATAAAGGGGAAAACCTTTTAGACCCAGGGACCACACCCCATCAAAATTTAAGATTTCTCGCGGTGATGTCGGTAGTGCTTCAGGCCGTTCATCGTCATGCAGATGTTCTGCGCGCCTCAATCGCATCACCTGGAAATGACCATCGTTTGGGAGGCAATGAAGCCCCTCCTGCTATCATTTCAGTTTTTTTAGGCTCCATGCTGGATAGGATCTTTAACACCATTGAAAAAGGGGAGGCTAACCAGGCCACCGAGGCCCAAATTATTAATTTAGGGGTCGGACACATTCCTAATATTTCAAAAGACTATACCGATCGCAATAGAACCAGCCCCTTTGCTTTTACAGGAAACAAATTTGAGTTTCGAGCCGTGGGATCCTCTGCCAATGTTTCAGTCCCTATGAGCATTCTAAATGCAGCGGTCGCTGAATCTTTTCGCGACGCTACCATTCGATTGAAGGATCTTCTGGCTAAGAAAACAAATCGTGATGAAGCCGTTATGGAATTAGTAAGAGCACTTACGATCGAAACTAAAAACATTCGTTTCGAAGGAAATAATTATTCAGAGGCATGGAGACTAGAGGCTAAAAAACGGGGCCTTCCCATTTTAAATACAACAGCAGAGGCACTTGCAGTATTTCACGATACCGTGGCCACAGAGTTTTTGGTAACTACCAAGGTACTCACTCGACCAGAGATTGAATCCAGATATCACATCGCGATTGAGCGCTATAATAAAACTCTAGAGATTGAACTACGCACTTTAGTATCTCTAACCCAAGAATTTATTATTCCTGCCTTAGAGGCCCAATTAACCGCTTCAGCAAACACACTCGCCCTACTAAAAACACCCGGCGCTAAAACCGGACAAACCGACCGCTTGAGGGAGATGGAATTAGTACTAGAACAGACGCTAAAGGAACTTTCCTCTTTAATGGCAGGCCTTGATACTTTAACCACCACTGAAAATGAACTTGACCACCTGAAAATCATAGCGACACAACTCACACCCATAGCCGCCAAACTTCGGGAATCCTGTGATAGGGCCGAAAATTATGTAGCCGCTAACCTTTGGCCTCTCCCCAAATACCGTGAGATGCTATTTCTTAATACGATCTCCTAATCCACCTTTTAGCTCCCCCGATAATACCTAAAAAATAATCGGGGGGGGCCCGCCCTTTTTTTTTACCTTGAACCTTAAGTTTCCTAGCCTTCATAATATATCGCGTCATTCATGATAAGATAGACAATTTTCAGACCGAATGAGATAGTTTTAAAATTCCCATTTTATAGAATCTTTATTTAATATGGAGTCGCAGTGGGTGCTATGGAAAAAACCTCTCGAAATAATCTACACCCCATTTCAAAATGGATCATTCGACGCGCTTCGAAGATAGCCATTGCGGGATTAATTCTTTCTATGTTTGGAGCTTGGTTTTCAAGTCTGCTTTATCAAAATTTAAGAACCGATATTGAAGAGCTTTTACCTCAGACCGCCCGAAGTGGAAAGGACCTAAATCTTTTAACGACTAGAATGGAATCGATCGATAGTTTGGCCTTAGTTATTTTCACTAAAGATTCTGCCTTAGGTGAAAAGGTGGTGGATGCTTTAGCGGCGCGCCTGAAACAGATCCCTAAAAATATCGCGGCTCTTATCGAGTATAAAGTAGCCGATGAAATGGCCTTTTTCAAAAAAAGGGCTGGCCTATTTTTATCTGTTGAAGATTTAACACAGGTAAAAACCTACATTTCCGACCGGATTAAATTTGAAAAGGAGATGTATAGCCCCTTCAATATTTTCCCCGTACAGGACAAATTTAAAAAACCGGAACTAGATTTCAAAACTATTAAAGCTAAATACAAACGCAACGGAGCCTATGATTCCTTTCCAAATGGTTACTATGCTAATCCCCAAGGCACCCAGAGAATTATTTTAGTTTACATGGCAGGCAAACATTCGGACATCCATCAATCTCATATATTAAAGGCCGAGGTCGATAGGGCTATTTTGGACGTTAATCCTAAAACGATTAGTCCTGATGTAGAGATTCATTTTACAGGAGGGGTTCAAAACTTCATGGAGGAGCACACCGCTCTTATTTCCGATCTCGAACTTTCTACCCTACTTGTCACCCTGCTTGTGACCTTGGCCCTATATCTGTTCTATCGAGACAGCGTGGGAACCTTTGCCGTATTGGCTAGTCTCTTTGCGGGTACGTTTTGCAGTTTTGGGATTTCCTATTTTGCCATCGGGTACCTCAATGCCAATTCTGCTTTTTTAGGAAGTATCGTTATCGGCAACGGCATTAATTTCGGGATTATTTTTCTTGCGCGATATGTAGAGGAAAGACGTCGGGGGCGAAGTAAATATCGTGCCGTGGATACCGCGATGAGAAATACTTCTAAGGCAACTATCACCGCTGCCTTAGCGGCGGGACTATCTTATGGTTCCTTAGTTTTAACCCATTTCAGGGGATTTCAACAATTCGGAATTATCGGTTTAATCGGCATGATAGTCTGCTGGTTTAGTGCTTATACGCTTCTTCCTTCGCTACTCATTATCTTTGATCGCCGTGGATTAGGTGGCCCCAAAAGCTACAAACCGGCATTTTCCTTCGGAGCAAATCAAATTGCAGACTTTGTCTCTCGTAAACCCAAAGCGATTTTTTGGAGCTCTATTTTCATTACCCTTGCCGCGCTTGCCACCTTCCCCATGTACTCTCGTGATGTGATCGAAACCAATCTTAGTAAACTGCGTTCCAAGGCAAGTATGGAAAAAGGGGCCGGCTACTATGACAAATATTTAATCGATATATTTCAACATTACTTAACTCCTATCGTTATTTTGACCGAGGCCAGAACCGACGCCAATAAGATTGCCGCCCTACTTAGGGAAAAAAAGGAGCAGCAGGGGGTGCAGAGTCCTATTGCCTCGATACAAACCTTTGATGATTTTTTACCCACCGATCAAAAAGCAAAGATTGAGGTGCTGAAGGATATCAAAAAAATATTAACACCCAAAGTATTAGCTAATCTTGAAAAGGAGGATCAGGAATTGGCAAAAGATTTTCTACACGAAGAATCTTTTACCCCTTTTGTAGAATCTCAAATTCCCGAGCTAATTTTCACTAAATTTAGCGAAAAGGATGGCTCGGTCGGAAAGATGGTTTATGTAGAACCCCCTTTAACAGGCAGCTCTGCCGTAGCGTGGGATGGACTGGCCCTAATAGAATTCATTCGTGACCTCAGAAATATTTCCGATTCTGTAGCCCCTGGGACTCCGGTCGCAGGACAGCTCCCCATCAGTGCCGATCTGGTGGAATCTATCTCCCACGACGGCCCTAGGGCTACCCTATTTGCATTTTGTGCTGTGATTATTTTAGTAGTTGTATTATTTCGGCATTTGAAGACGGTGGCCTTGGTTCTTTTTTCACTGCTTATTGGAGTGACGTGGTTGGCAGGACTTATTCTAGGCTTTAAACTTAAAATTAATTTTCTGAATTTTATTGCACTCCCCATTACCTTTGGGATTGGTGTTGATTACGGAGTGAATGTATTTCAACGCTATCGTCAGGATGGCGCTTCGAATATTTTACAGGTTATCAAACAAACGGGCGGAGCCGTTATTCTAGCTAGTCTCACCACCATCATTGGTTATGGCTCTCTAATTATTGCCTCTAACCAAGCGTTTGTTAGCTTCGGAAATTTAGCCGTATTTGGTGAGATCACCTGCCTAATTGCGGCTGTAATATCCCTGCCTGCCTACCTTGTTTTTCGCGCTTCTAAAGAAAACGCCTAGGCCCATTCCCCTGCCGACTAAGGATGAACTACCGAGGTGGCACAGAGAGCCTTTCTTTTTAATAGTGCGCTAACGGAAAAACTGCCAGAGAAAATAGGACGGAGATCTCATAGTTATGATTATACCTGGCCCCGACTAATGGGTAAGCCCCTCCCTCATAAAGGGTAGGAAAGCTAGGCGATTTCAGTTATTAAAAAATATGCTTGTAGCGCGCATTTAACCGGCGCTCAGATCTTTTTTTAACAAATGGTTTTTAAAAAAAACTTCTTTAGGAACATTTATCCGTACTGGAACGCACAAAACAACCTTAGCGTTCGAACGGTAAGAAAGATTTATTGATATCAAAACCTT
>SHZA01000052.1 GCA_009692515.1 Bdellovibrionales bacterium | reverse complement strand
TTATACCGCCTAACCTTTTAAAAATTCCTAACAACTTTTGTGAGAAACTATTGTGATTATTTTACCATCGGTTATTAATATATTCATTGCGACGTCGATATTTTTTGTATGGGTTATTCGATATGACAATATTATTCTTGAATTTAAAGAGTTTAATCTTCCAAATTGGATACGTGATCTAACGGGAATAATTAAATTGAGTTTTGCAGCTATGCTTGTCATCGGTGGACCGGACGCGCATTTAAAATTGTTAGGTGCTCTGGGGATTGATGGGATGCGCTCAGGTAGTGCATCTACGAACTGGGACCGCAAAATTTCGCAGGTTGCCATCCCTAGTTCTTCTGGTCTTATCATTAGTTTCTGCATTCTACAGTGCGAATAGCTAGATTCCGTGTAACTATCCACGAGAAAATGGATTTGGAAATTGGAAGTTACGATTCATGCTTTTTTTAGGTAAAGAGAGAACAAAAAAATATTCGGTGTTTCAAGAAATAATCAAATACAAATTATAGTCTTTAATTATAATAATAAGAAAAAGAATCGCGATGTAGCTTAAATCCTAGTAGAGAGCTCAGAAGAAAAGCCAAGACACTCAATTGGATATTTTAAGTTGTGATTGGTCCTAGCATGAAACGACACCTAAATAGAAGTTCAGTTTTTTTTCTAATCCTTACAGGGATTCTTAGCTATCTACATTTTAAAAATGGATTAGATAGAAATTTTATTAATTATGATGATCTAGATGTCGTAAGTCCGTTGTTTAAACTTAACTTTGAGGGCTACTTTTTCGATTGGCTGCCAGATAGAAAACATTATGCATTTCCCCTTCGTGATCTAACCTTATTTATAGATCACTGGCTAGGAGGAGACAATAATTCCATATTGTGGATCAGTAATTTCTTTTATTTTACCATCTCAGCATTTTTTTTCGCATTGTCTATCCAGTTATTGATGCCAAAATCGCCGTTATTAAATGCCGTCCTTCTTAGCATCTTTATGCTTCACCCCTTTCAGACAGAGGTGATCGAGTGGATTACCTGTAGAAAGTATTTAGCTGGCGGTGTTCCCATTGCGCTAGGAACCTATCTGATCGTAAGGTGGCGAGAGAGTGGCCTAAGCCCTAAGAAAACAACAGCGCTGATTGGACTATGGTTATTGTCTTTGCTCTCCTATCCGACAGGGGTGCTTTGGATATTTTGGGCAATATACTATTTAAAGCGGAGGTTGGAATTTAAGACATATGTCAGGCTTTATCTGGGGCTAGCTGTTATTTCCTTTATATACCTGTGGCTCATTAGTAGAAATACATCAGAAATCAATAGTAGCCTCGTAAATATTATTCCACTTTTTGGAAAGTCATTTCATTACGCCTACAATGCTTTGGGACGAGGTTTTTTCAATCTAATAATTCCTTTTTGGACATTCCCTTATTATAAAGAAAATCATGAATTCACATTCGTGGGGCTATTTTTACTGGTTATCATCGGCCTTGCCCTATTTAAATACGTCTACTTTAAGGTAAAAAAATCTAAAAACCGGCTGGCAAGCGGTTATCTAAAGGAATGTATCATTTGGTTTTGCGGTGGACTTATTTTTTTCATCCCCACGGTAAATACCATTCTTGGTTTTTTTGACTTTATGCTAGCGGATCGGCATTTTTTCTTTTCCACACCTTTTTTTATCATAGCCCTTGGCTATCTTTTACAGACCTTACATGAAATTTTTAGTCCCTATTCAAAGTATGTCAGAGTGGGTCTTTTAGCTTTAGTGGGATGTTGGCTGACTGCCAGTGGTGTAAGTATTTTTTCAAAAGCCCCTCTGTGGCATGATGATTTTCTTTTAATGAAAGACTGCGCATTAAGTGAAAAATCACCCCGTTGTTACTCTCAAACAATTAGAAGGCGTTTTTTTAAAGGCGACTGCACGGGATTAAAAACTATTATTTTAGAGGCCGCAGAGGCCTATAAAGACCACCCGCCCTATAGTTTAGAATACACATCTGAAGTTCCCTTTTTTCATGCGAGTTGTATCGCACTTAATCTTAATATTTCCAGAGAAAAAAAAGCTGAGTTCATTGAGCATCTGCAAGAATTTTATGGGCCATCGCCAGAGATCATATTTGGACTGGTTCTTTCAAATCTTGAAAGGGGACAACTTGATCAAGCCTTTAATCAAGCCAATCAATATTATTTAAGTGATCTAACCAAAGGGCCAATTTCTGCGACAAGGGCTATTCAGTCGATATACTTAGGTCAAATAGCTGCACTCTGTTCCCTTAAGCCCAGTCCACTATGCAAAGACCGATTTGAAAGGTTTCAAACCATGCACCGAGAGGCTGAATTGAATAGTTACGGTGGCTCATGGGGAAAAGAGGCCACCCTCATCATGGCTAGACGAGGATCACTCATTCCATAGCAATCCAAAAACCCAATAATAGAATTTACTGGTAAAGAACAGGATTTTACTTTTTATGATTTAACATAATTCTTCTTTACGTAATCTATGATGTCATCACTTTCGTACATCTGTACGGCTCGTTCTGGATCTACTAGAAATGGGACCTGAGATTTTCCTCCGAGTTTAATCAGCTCATCTTTGAAAAATGAGGTGACTCTTAGGGGCATTGCTTTGGAGATATAAGCCACCCCCATCTGTTCAAAAGCAACCCGCACCTTAACGCAGAATGGACAACCTTCAGAGTGATAAAGCTCGATCATAATAAGTTCCTCTCTTTGTTTATTGGCGAGTGTACTCCACTACTTTTTTAATATCTGAGTTCCACTCAGTTCTAAATTTTTTCAAAATAAGTGAAGCCGGATTTTCGTTGATTTTTAAATTCCTTTTGAGTGGTTCTAGCAGCTTCTCTTCTCCGAATCCGCGTGCCTTTAATTCGCTTTCTGCAACCTCTACAAGAACTCTGGCAACATGCGATAATGAAACGGTTCCTTGTTTGGCTTTTAACCCTATTTTTATAGAGGAGTTAAATAGCTCCTGGCGTTCTTGAGTGTTGAGTTGTCCCAAAAGATTAAACACCTCTTTTCTAGCGGTGGGGCTATATAAAATTCCTAGCCAAAAGGCACTTGCGGCATCACGGTATTCTGGGAGTAATCCATCGATAGATCTTACCTCTACGTAACCTAATTTGATTCTCGCTTCACAAAAGAGCTCTCTCATGGAATTTAATTGATTCATTTCTGAACAGGTTACACCGATTAATTTTCCCTGTTCAATTTGGTAGAGTGAGAGTCCTTCGCTCGGTAGATATTTTGTTTTCGCATTCTGCACAAACATTAAAGGCTCTTGCCATAAATAATTCGCATACTCATCAAAACCAAAGTTATCTTGAAAGGCTTCAGGTAATAGCCCTGTTCTAGAGGGATCGGTTTCTTGCCATATTTTTCCTCGAAATGATTGGTAATCTGTTTCTACTCCCTCTGAAAATGGCGAATTTGCAAATAAGGCATAAGAGATCGGTGCAACCAAAAGAGAGACTCGAAGCATCTCTATGGCCTCCTCTTCACTGGTATAATCTAAATTGATTTGAACAGAACTTGTTCTTTTCATCATGCTTGTTCCAAGCAAAGCTCTTTTATCTAAAAAGTCGGTCATGATTTCATAACGAAGGGAAGGAATCAGTTCGATTTCAGAAATTGAGTTGATTGGATTAACTCCCAATCCAATCCAGGAAAGGCCCCAATTCGCTGTGAGTTCTGAAACCGCAGTTTCGAAATAGGAAACCTTTTGTTTTACCGTAATAAGATCAGAAAAGGGATCACTGGATAGTTCTACTTGGCTACCAGGCTCTAAAGAAACTTTTCCTACAGGAGTGGTAAGCCCTATCGTTTTTCCTTGGGGATTATTTATAGTGGGCCAGTGATATTTCTTTGAAAGTTGAGAGAGCAGACTCATGGCTCCAAAGCGAATCTCTCCACTGGGTAATTGGGTATCGGAATACTGAAGGGGAGTGAAGTCGGACCACATTCCAATCCGTTCAATTTCAATTCCGACCCTTCTTTCTGACGGATGTCTGATTTGAGACCGCAAGAGATCGGCAATCCATTTGCCTGAAAAATTTAGTTCTTGTGAAGTCATCGGGCGAACTATAGCTTCAATTGAGGGAACTCAGCAATCTTTTCCGAATAGATCTAGGCTTGAAGATGCCTGAAGGAGCAGCTTTAAAGACTACAATTTAAAAAGTATTGGTAATCCAGTAAAAAAAGCCCCCTCTTTTTACGGAAGGGGCCTTTTAAAACAAATATAGAAAATTTAATAGGTAATACGACAATTTACATAGCAATTATAACCATGGTTGGAGGTACAGGCATTAAGAGCTCTGTAGCGAGCGTAATCTAAATTGGTAGAGTACCAATAGTACCAAGCATTAGAATAATAGGGTTGAGAGACGCAGTACCACATCGGATAGTGATAAAGTGAAGAATCGGACAGATTTTGAGTGACGCTTGAATCTATGTTCTGCTCGGAATTAAATGTTTGCTGAAGCTTCAGAAAGGTTTCTTGCGATACGATCGTTGTGTTATCGGCGGCTATTATCGGTTGAGCTGCCTCATTATATTCAGCGAGTGCTTTGTTAGATGAAACACCTATAAATAATATTGAAATAATAAAAAGAGAATAAAAATATTTTTGTAACATAAATGCCTCCAGAGGTAGGATGTAAACAAAAATGTGTTTCGCGTCAATGGATTTTTACCATCCCTAAAAAGACCCATCATAACAGGGCTTTTTCAGAAAGTAGGCGGTGTTAATTCTCAGTTTTGTGATGATAAAAAATCTAGAAGAGCTTCGCTTACCTTTTTGGGCTCTTCGAGGTGAACATGATGATTTCCATCCAGTCGAAATATTTTTAAGTTTTTTATAGAAAGTTGTCGACTGGGAGACATGAAGATATCAAGTTGCATTCCCTGATTTGCCCGAACCCAGAGAACGTGACAGGTAATTTGATTTAGAAAAGCTATGACCTGTTCTTCGGTCATTCGAAAAGGGGATTCTGTTTTTAATCGTGGATCTGTTCTCCACGTAAACCCACCAGAAATTTCTTTAATACCCCTTAGGACAATGGCTGTGGCAGCCTCTGCACTTAAATGAGACGCCTTCCTTCTTGCCTCTATCGCATGTTCAGGTGACGAGTAACAGGGCATTTTTTTGTTTGGGAGATCTGCATACTGGAGAATGGATCTTTTAAGACGTGCGGGTGCATCTTCAGGAGGAGCGGCTAAAGGCCCCAGGCCTTCAATAAGAATTAATTTAGCAACTCGCTCGGGGAAAACACCCGCAAAGAGACTGGCAATACTTGCTCCCATGGAGTGCCCTAAAATAATAACCTTTTTCCAAGCGAAGTGTTCTATGATTTGAGCTACAACTCCTACCGCATCAATTGAGTGATAACTCATTCCTTCGGCCCAATGAGAGGAGAGTCCATGTCCTGGCATATCAACTGCAAACAACTGAAACTCTCCAAGGTAAGGGGCTAGAAGATCGAAGGTACCAGCATTATCCAACCAACCATGCAGAGCAAGAATGGGTGTTCCCTCACGGGCTCCCCAAACTTTTACTGCGAGTTTTGCGGATTTCAAGGTGACTATGATTTCGCGAGGGTTAGAGTTCACAGCATAATCCTTAATAGAGCAAATATTTTGCTCTTACTTTTTTGAAGGTTGCCACATCTTCACGAGATTTTTCTAAGAAGTTTTTAATTGGAGATTGAGTATCAATTAATTTTCTGATCTCATCGGTTCCTCCGATAAGATCGATCGGCATTTTCTCCGTTTCATATTCATAAGGGGGCTGTTTCCATTGAAAAAGTTTAGGATACAGTTGAGCGATCATGGCAAGTAGATGAAGACCCGCTTCAAACGAATTAAACTTAACTCGATCTAGTACATGTATCTGAACTCCTCCTAAAACTTGATCTTTTCCTTTGTGAAAGGTGGGTTGAAAGTAGATAGGACGAAAATAAACCCCAGAAAGCTTAAGTCGGTTCATCTTTTCGCCTAACGTATCAGCATTAATAAAGGGTGCTCCCACATAAAGAAACGGCATAGTGGTACCGCGACCTTCAGATACATTAGTTCCTTCAAAATGAACAATACCAGGAAAGGTATGAGCCGCTTCGGCAATAGGAATATTCGGCGAAGGGGGAACCCATTGCCTTCCCCAACTTTCGGAAAAGAGTTTCCTTTCCCATCCTTTTATTTTGATGATTTCTAAATCACAGTGAATATTCAACTCTTCATTGAACATCAAAGCTAACTCACCCATGGTCATGCCATGGCGAGTAGACATCGGAAATAATCCCACAAAGGAGCTAAATTTCATGTCTAAAAAATTTCCTTCGACCTGAGAACCGCCGATAGGATTAGGTCTGTCTAAAACGATCACTTTTTTTCCGTGAGCTTTTGCGGCCTCCATACAGTAAAGCATGGTGTACATAAAAGTATAAATGCGACAACCGATATCTTGAAGGTCGATTATAAAAGCATCTAAATTGCTTAAAACTTTGAGACTGGGTTTTCTAGAAGACCCATAAAGACTGTAACAAGGAATGTTTGTTTTTGAATCGATAAAATCATCAGATTCGATCATATTGTCCTGTTTTTCTCCCCTAATTCCATGCTGAGGACCGATAAAACAGGTGACATTAAGTTTTAGATTTTTTTCTAAAATAAGGTCGGAGGCGTGACGAAGGTCATGAACGACAGAGGCCTGATTACCTAAAAAACCGATTCTTTCTTTTCGAAATCGCGTGTGTTCTTTTTTCAAGAAGAGATCAAGTCCTGTTTCTGTTTTCATGAAATCGCCTATTGCTGTTTAGGTTAATGATGTCAGTGTAAATTAAAACTAATAATTTGGGCAGAGGTAGTTTTGGGATTGTGTAACATCGCTCTTTTTGGACTGGCACATAGTTCTTTAGTTCCTGGAGGAACTTTTAAATGAAAACCCTGAGGTACTTTTCCTTTTCCTAAGGTAACCCAATTAGTGAGTGCGGGATTGTAATAACCGATCTCCTTTTTTGAAACTTGGCAGCGCTCTGCAAGGTCATTAATAGGTGAGCTTTTAAGAACCTGAACTTTGTCATATTCTAGAGGTGGATCTACAATCATTTTCCCGAAATGTTTTCTGTACTCTCTTTCCACCTCTAAAATAGCTAAAAACTCGCAGTAGAAATTGGCTGAAGCAAATCCAAAGCTTCGGGCTTTATGGAACTTAATGATGTGAGGAAGGGATTCACTTCCAGTGGCAGCTACGGCCCTTGCGACTCCCTGACGACCATGATTATAGGCTGTAATAGCTAGGGGCCACGATCCTAGTACCTCATAGTTTTGTCTTAAAAGAGCCGCTGCAGCTTTAGTGGCTTCAATAGGATCATTTCTTTCGTCTAGATTACGATCAATGGTTAAATATTCTTTTCCCGTCTTTCTCATAAACTGCCAGATTCCAGACGCCCCTACCTTTGATTTTGCATTTAAATTAAAGGCAGACTCTACTAACGGAAGGCGTGTCAGTTCTTTTGGGATTTTGTTTTGTTCAAAAATTGCCATCATCTCATTAAAATAACGACCGCCATAGACGAATCCTTTCGCAATATAGTCTTTTTGCCCTATCTGCGTTCGCATTCTTTCGATTCCAGCCAGATATTTATTTTTTTCTTTAATGGGCGCGAATTTTTTATACAAAAAAACTAGCTCTAATGGCAGTTGTTGAAAAGTTCCATGATAGTGATGTAGTTTTTTTAACTTTTTCGCAATTTTAATTTTCTCTAGTTTAAAAAAGGTATTCATGGCGGCCATACGTTTCTTATAAGGAATCTCGGAGTTTTCTGTATAAGAAGAAATGTCTAGAACTACATAGGTAAGCTCAGGATAATCGGAGTCATGAATCACCGCCTGGGAGCTTGAGATTTCTGTGTAAATTTTCTTCCAAAAGTTTACTCGAGGTTTAAGTTCAGGAGTCACGATGAAGGTATCATCGGAGGAATATCCCAGAGCCCCAGTTTGTTGGCCAAAAGAGGGGAGTTCCTTTTCCCTTAGAGACTCTAATGAATAGGGAATGGGAATGAGTGCTAAACAGCGAAGCGATAGGAAAAAAAATAGTCCCACACATGCAAGTTGAAATCTTGGCACGATTAACCTCAGATTCTAAAAAATTATTTCCTATGAAACTTAGAAACGGCAGTCGCTACTTGGTCTGCCCAGGTCGCCATTTTACCGTATTTAAACTTGGGATCATTCAATATAATGGTAAAGACTAAAAGTTCATTGTCTGCAGAGGTTACATACCCTGCTAACGCACTCACACCGTCTAATGAACCGGTCTTAGCTCGAATAATAGATTCACTTACCGCTAAAGTTCGGCGCTTCATGGTGCCATCCTCACCGCCAATTCCCAGCGAAGAGATAAATTCTGGTGCCATAGAAAAGTCTTTGTGAGCCATTTGAAGAACACGGGCTACTTGCCGAGCTGTAACGTGCGTTTCGCGGGTTAGTCCACTGCCGTCGACAATTTTGTAAAGGCCCTTAGGAATGCCTATGTCTTCAAGGACGTTTTCTAGCGCAATGATCCCTTTTTCCATGCTACCTGGTGCCCCCCATACTTCAGCACCGAGCCGTTTCATTAGTTGATCGGCTACAAAATTATTACTAAACTTATTCATTCCCCAAATGATTTGCCACAGAGGTTGAGATTCAAATTCTAAAATTTGTTTAGCCTTTTCGGGAACGATGCCTTCAATAATATTTCCCGGCACTTTAATACCTCTTTGCACCATGAAAGTTTTTAGCATGTGCCCAGCATAGAGAGCGGGATTTACAATGTTTTTATAAAAGCGAACCTCTTTATGATCGAGGGGAATTCCTCCTCTAAGAAGAACGGTATCTCCAAGGTCGCCCTTTACATATTCTGTGCGATTAACTGCCAAGGTATTATTAGAGCCAGATTTGGCGGTGGTAGCTTGATTCACAACATCAATATAGGTGTTCTCAGGATCGGTAAATACTAGTGGAGGACTACCTACTTTATCGCCCGGTTTTACATAAACGGTGCAGGTATTAAAGTTAAAGGATAGGGCCCCAATTGGAGCATTATAGGCTTGATCCTTCAAATATTTCGGGCGATTTTCAGGTGTTCTTACTCCATCATAAAAAGAGGAATCTACCACGATATTACCCAATATTTTTTTAACTCCAGATCGCATTAGATCATTAACCAGCAGCCAAAGTCGTTCAGAAACCAGACTAGGATCCCCGCCACCTTTTAAGTAAAGATCTCCTGCGAGAGATTCATTTTTAATAGTACCAGTGATAAAGACCTGGGTTTTGAAGGTGAAATTAGGTTTAAGTTTTTTTAAGGCGCTGTAAGCAGTAAAGACTTTATTAACGCTAGCCGGAACTAAAAGCTCATCAGCATTTTGTTCATAGAGAACCTCTCCTGTCTGTAGGGAGCTCACAAAAATACCCGCCTTTAAATCTTTTAATTTTTTCGGAGAAATAATATCTTCGATCTTTGTCTTTAGTTCTATTTGACTCTCTGAAATGGCGGGCTTCGGTTCATCGGAAAAAAGATTGGCAGAGAGTAAGAAAATAAAAGAGGCAAGATAGAATCGTAGCATTTGATTATTTTCCTCTTTTTCGGTCATGAAAGCGACAAAAACTAAAATGAAGCAATATTAAATGAGCCACGCCTTGTCATGAGTGATCTTGC
Organism: Bdellovibrionales bacterium; assembly: GCA_009692515.1. Lineage (GTDB taxonomy): Bacteria > Bdellovibrionota > FAC87 > UBA2466 > UBA2466 > UBA2466. The sequence goes on along the minus strand of SHZA01000052.1, from coordinate 5,427 downwards.
ACTGTGATAGGCAGGCGATAAGAGTGAAAGCACCAATCAATCTCTTGGTATTTTTGGTGCTCCGCTTTATACTACCGATTACATCATGAGTTCTCTATTACCTAAAATATTAGTCGTTGATGATGAAGCTGAAAATCTAAGTGCTTTAGAACGGGTTTTGCGCGGCAAATTTGAGATGGTTGGACTGCAATCTCCAGAAAAGGCGTTAGAAGAGATCTCTAAGCAAGAGTTTCAAGTGGTGGTATCAGACCTACACATGCCTGGAAAAATGGGGACTGAGTTGTTGGCAGAAATTGCAAAGAAAAGACCGTTTATTTCTAGAATTATTCTTACCGCTCATACAGATACTAAAGAGATGTTAGATGCTATCAATCGTGCTGAAATCTATCGTTATGTAACAAAGCCATGGGAAAATCAGGAACTACTTACTGTATTTCAACAAGCCGTTTCTCACCATTTACTGCTAGTTAAAAACCAGGAGCTCATTGAAGCTCTTCGCGAAAAAAACGAAAAACTTGTGGTTAAAGAAAAAGAATTACTTTATTTGAATCAGACCTTAGAAGAAAAAGTTGAGGAGAGAACGGGTGAGTTGAAACAGGTAAATGAGAAACTAAGTGAACTGGCAATGACCGATTCTCTCACCAAAGTTTTTAATCGCAGAGCTATTTTTAATAGATTTAATGAGGAAATAGATCGAGCAGCTCGATATAAAAGGCCTCTCGTGATTGTTATGGTGGATGTCGACCACTTTAAAAAGTTTAATGATAATGAGGGGCATGTTTTGGGGGATGAAGCCCTTAAAAAAATTGCACAGTCATTTCCTACTAACTTAAGAAAAAGTGATGCAGTCGGGCGTTATGGAGGCGAAGAGTTTTTACTGATTCTTCCTGAAACAAAAGTAGAATCGGGAAAAGAGATCTCAGAAAGATTAAGAGCTCATATAGAAACGATTTCGTTCCAAGGACAAAAAGAGGAGGCTTACCTTACTATTAGTATGGGGCTTGCGGCATTTCCAGAGGATGGAACGAGTGCAGAAGATCTTGTCCAGGTGGCCGATCATGCCCTATTCACGGCAAAACAAAGGGGTCGTAATCAAATCGTTTACGAGAAATCTCATGGCTCGTTTTTTACTAAAAACTGAAATTTTCTTAACGTTGGTTTCGGGGACGGAGGTAGAGCTTTCCTCTGAAGAGTCTCACCATTTGGCTAAAGTTCTAAGAATGGAAGTGGGGGAGGAGTGCGAGTTAATTAATGGTTTGGGAATCGTGGCTAAAGCGAAAATTCAAGATAATCACGCTAAACGAGCGCGTTGCCTAATCCTTGAAGTAAGAAAAGAACAACCTCTTAATCGTATCCACATTGCTTTTGCTATTCCAAAGTCTAATGCTCTAGATTTCATCATTCATCGGTGTACCGAAGCGGGAGTGGGAAGTTTTCAGCCCTTAGTTACCGATCACTCCTCTAAAATTAGTTCGTGGAATGAGGATCGCTGGGAAAGAGTTGTTCTGGAAACATCAAAGCAGTGTCAGGAGGCCTATTTTCCTCTGGTATTAAACCCCATCGGTCTAAAGTCTTGGTTACTTGAAAAAAGGGATAAGGGACGAGAGCTTATTTTTTGTGACGAAGAGGCCCGAAATGATGTTTTAACTAATATTTCTACCGACCATCAAGCCGATTTTTTGATTGGAAGTGAAGGGGGATGGAGTGAAGCAGAGCGATGCCTGTTGCAAAAAGAGGGGAAGGGGCTTGGGCTAGGAAAAAACAGGCTTCGAGCTGAGACTGCTTGTCTCGTAGCACTAACTATTTTAAAGAAGCATTGGAACGAACTTTAATCCTTTAAAAAAAACATGATACTATAAACCGTTATGTGGAAAATATTTTTGACATTTGTTTTTCATCGGTTCCTAATTTTTGCCATTGCAATTTTTACTATCAACGCAAAGATTTCACCGCAGAATTCGGGTCGAGTGATTCGTCCGTTTCAATCTCAATCGGTACTTCTACATAAATTTATGGAGAGAGTTGAAGAGGGTTCTGAGGTGAGAGCTCTCAGTGTGCTTAACGAACAACCTCTTGGAAAAATGTTTGAGTTAACGCAAGATCCTTTTTTATGGATTTCAAGATTTGTTTCATTCGCTTTACAAATAAACTCTGTCTACAGTGTTTTAATTGTTTCGAATTTATTGCTACTTCTTTTTCTTTGGGAATTAAATACTTTAGGTAGTCGACTAGCATTACCAGAGGTTGCTTCGGGAGCTGGAGTTTTGACCGTTTTGTGGATGACCAGTTATGAGTTGAGTTTGGGTTCGAATCTTTCGCTTTCATGCTTTCTTGTCACAATGTTATTTCGGACTGCAATCGATAGTCAGTGGTTTTTTGCAGGGATCGGATTGGGGCTTTTGGCTCTTAATGATCGGATCGCCATAGGGATTGCCCCTCTTTTAATTTATCTTTTTTGGTATTTTCAAAGGTTTAATCCAGCTTCTGAAGTTTTGAAAAAAGGGGTTTTCTTTTTAGCTCCAGTGATTATTGCAGTGGTTTTAAAATGGAAATACTATCAAGATGTTTGGCTTTTTGTTCAGGGGTCGGCGTTTGTAAATGTGATTACTGCTCTTAGGACGGGATCTATTTCACAGTGGCCACTGGGACAGAATAATTTTGGTCAAACTATTTCACTTCTCATATTTTTAGCGGGAGCGATCTCTGCAGCAGTGGTTAATAGTTCCTTTATTCATCGATTATTACCGATTGCAATTTTTATTGTTGTTTTAGCTTTCTCCAGTTACAGCACATTGGCTTCGAGACTTCTTATTGCAGGGATTTGTTTTGAGGGAATAACAGCCTCCCTATCTGGAATCTTCTTAAGGCTAATTCAATTGGCGCTCATTATTATGAGCTGTTACGAAATAGTGAGTCTTTTTTAAGTTTTATTGAAGTGTAAACTTTTTGGGGTTTGGAGCCACTCCACAACCTGGACAGCGGCATGTCTCAATGACTTGTAAAAAACTGATATTGAGATCGTGAGTGAATATTAGTTTTGAATTACAGAAACTGCACCGTTCATAGTGTTGGACCGAAAGGCACTTTATCTGGTCAGATTCATTTTGGCTGTTTTGTATTTCTTGAATACTAAAAGGAGTCTTCATAACATTAACTCTCCTTATTCAGTTTTTTGTGGGTTTAGAATTTATTTGCGGGTTGTAAACTATTTATCGACGGTCACGTAACAAGAGTTTAGGGGTATTTTAAGGGTCCCAAGTCACTTGTCTTAAGGGCTCGAATCTTATAATGTCTTCATTGATGACCTATAATTCTAAAATCGCCTTGCTGGGTGGCGCCATAGACTATGCGGGAACCTTTCCTCCTGCAGCATTATCCTTAGAGAAGGCGTTACAGAGAGCTGCGCGGTGGAGACAAGAGGGGGCTCATCCTTGGCTTATGAATAAAATGGTGTTGTCCGTTGGGGATATTAAAAAACTAACATCCTCTTTGCTTTATCAAAATGGTGCTGATGGGAGTCCTTGGTTATTTGCGGCATTGGGCACGACCTGTCAAAGTGAAATCCCCTCTGAATTTTATAAAACGGTGGAGTGGGATTTAAGGGAATTACGCCGGTGTCGAGAGCGATGGTTTTATAGTTCTGTTCGACAAGAGGTTATCTCTTATGAAACCAAACTTCCGGTGGCTAACGGTTCAACTGCTAGTAGAATATTGGATTTTATTTCTCCTGTACTAGAGAGAACTGCCGATTTGGTTTCTAGCGAAGTGAGGGATCTGTTTTTTGAAATTTCACTCCAGGGAGATTGGAAATCAAATATTGAAAATACTGCTACCGCGTTGGTTCAATGGCTAGTGGAGCATGAGGAGTTGAAGATAATTCCGGGAATTAAAATAAGAACGGGTGGAGCTTATGTTCCCTCGATGACGCAAATTGCGGAGACGATCTGTAAGGTGACAAGTAGTGGTTTGAGATTTAAGGTCACTCAGGGACTTCATCATGCAATCACTCGAGGCCTTGACCTAGGTTTTGTAAACTTATTTGCAGCACTCACTTTTGCTCAACGTTATGGTAGTGAAGAGTTTGGTGTTGGAGAGGTGGAGGCATGTCTCAAAGAGGAGCGATCTGCTAATTTTAAGTTTGAAACAGAGAGTTTTTCTTGGAAACAATTGTCAATCACATGTGAAGAAATTGAAGTGGCGCGTCGTTCTCATGGAGCGGCATTTGGAAGTTGTAGTTTAGATGAACCGGATGAAGATTTACTTAAGGAGTTCGTATGAAATTAGCAAGTTTACCTTCTAAAGATAAAAAAAACAGGAATGGAAATCTTATTATTGTTTCTAAGAATAATAAAAGAGGGGTGAGAGTCGATGAACTCTTGGCTAAAAGTTTAGCTGAAGCGTTAGAAAATTGGTCTGTAGTAGCTCCACAACTTTTAGAGATTTCTCATAGTCTTAATCAGAATAAAAATATAGATAGTTTTGATCTTGATCTTAAAAAATGCTTGGCTCCGATGACTTATGCTCCTGGGTTTTATGATGGAAGTGCTTTTTTGTCTCATGTAGTAAGGGCAAGAAGAGCAAGAGGGGATGTGATGCCAGAGTCGGCGAAAGTAACGCCATTAATGTATCAAGGTGTGAGTGATTGTTTACTATCCGCTTATGCACCGATTGAGTTATTGGATGAAAAATTTGGCGGAGATTTCGAGGGCGAGTTTGCTGCTATTACTGTGGATGTACCTAAGGGAACAAAGGCTTCGGAAATTGGACCTCACATAGCTCTTTTTACGATGTTTAATGATATTACCTATCGAGAAATTGTTAAAACAGAACTTGAAACTAAGTTTGGATTTCTGCAATCAAAACCCAATTCCTCTTTTGCGCCGATTGTGGTGACCCCTGATGAGTTAGGCGATTGTTGGGATGGAAAAAGAATTTCGATGGATCTTGAAGTTCATTTGAATGGAAAGTGGTTTGGTTCACCCAATGGTAGAGAAATGAACTTTTCATTTGGAGATTTAATTGCTCACGCGTGTCGTACTCGTCCACTTTCAGCCGGATCGATTGTGGGAACAGGAACGATTTCCAATGAATCCAAAGAGAAGGGTTTTGCCTGTTTAACAGAGAAAAGATTCCAGGAGATGATTGATAATGGAAAAATAGTAACCCCATGGTTGAAACACGGCGATCGAGTCACCATGGACTGTGTACTTAATGAAACCTCAGTATTCGGCTCAATCGATGAAATTGTGAATTGATGGTTAATTAATAGGAATTAATAGGGGACGGAGGTCGCAAAGCTCCCTCCGTCCTCTTTTGAAATAGAAAACGCTACCCAGTACTACCCAAACGCCTCCCCGATTACTTTGCGCTAGAGAAAGAATGAACCTACAAGACACTCATGCCCAGAGTGCCACGTTCCTTAATAGT
>SHZA01000051.1 GCA_009692515.1 Bdellovibrionales bacterium | reverse complement strand
GCCTCTTTTTTTCTTTTGGAATCTGGCCCTTCAAGACCATCCGCTAATTCGCGCCACACTTCCGATTGCAGTAGATGTCCGTGAATTGATTTTGCTAAAACATCGGCCCATGTGGGTTGGCTAAAGGTAAAGGTTAAGGAAAGTGAGTCCTCATCGGTGGCCGTTTGATGCCAATAGCCTCGAGGGACAAATAAAACGGAACCGGGTTCTAACGTAAAGGCTAAACTGTCATCGGGAAGCTCATCTAAAAGCTGGGCATGACATTGTTTTTCAAGGGCATCGGTTATTTCACCTGTGCAACTAGTGTAGCGCTCGGTGGGATTATTAACTGAAGTGTTTGGGGCTAACCACCAACATTTTGCCCCCTTTAACTGAACCACAAAATTAGCATTAGCATCAAAATGAAGTCGAGTGCGACCGCCGGCAGGAGTGGCATAAGCCATGGCCCGAGAGTGAGTTAAATCATCGGCAATCCCTCCGGTGACCAGACCCAAATCGGAGCGAACCTGTCTTAAAAAATGGTCGACCCCTTCACTTTGTGTTTGCATAGCATCAAATACGAGGGTCATGCCATTTCGATAGGCCTTCAAGGCATCTTCAGGGTCGATCATCAAAGAACTATATTCATCATCATAATCGGGCAAACAGGCTCTCACCTTAAGCACCCGATTAGAAAGCAAAGAATTAAGATCTTTAAGTTCAGAAAGCTCGATAAGAGATTTTAATTTACCCGAGGCAGGAATAAATAAAGGATTTCTAGGCCAGTAGTTTTTAAAAAAATCATCCTGAGTCATCGGAGAAAGCAGACTAGCAAGGCCAAGATTTTTCATGACCCACAACTAGCCCAGTTAACGGAGTATTTCAACGAAGTATGCAGTAAAACAAAAGGGATCGTACCGCTTTAAATCACTAAGGGGTCTTAATTAAAAATGGTGCTCGCGCCCAGAATCGAACTGGGATGGCCTTGCGACCGAGGGATTTTAAGTCCCTTGCGTCTACCAATTCCGCCACGCGAGCCAAGTAAAAAACGAGCCGAAGAATGGCATTTAAGTACCGGGATGTAAACCCCTTAGGTACTTTCTTTCTTTGGGTAAATAGGCCAGGTAACCTAGAATCGATAAAAATAGTAGCCCGCCCGCTAGAGTAAAGGCCCGGTGAATTCCCATCCAGCCAGCCAAGTTACCTACCAAGAGGTGGGCCCCAGCTAAAGTCACCTGTCCCATTGCTAAAATCCATAAAATTACCGATTTAGATTGCAGATGGAACACCCGACTTACCCTGGCCAAAAACAAAGGAAAAAAGGGGCCTAAAACCCCAACTAAAGGAAAGGCCCAGAGATACCCGCAATAGCCTAAGCCAAAGAAAAATAGGGCACCCATTAAACATAAAAATAGAAGCCTATTCTCCTGCTCCTCTTTAAAGGAAAGAAAACAGAGACCGCGAGTGAGGGTCATAACCACAAAAAATAAACTGAGATACTTAGCACTAAGGCTCAATGATAACGTCTTAGCCTCAACCAGAAAGGTCACCAGCCACATTGAAACCAAAACCTCACCCGCAATATAGAGGCAAAAAACAAATACCACCCATTTTTGAAGTCCATTTAATCCCAGTGAAGAGGTATTCGTCTCCTCTAGGTGGGGCTCATCTGGAATCTTAATCGCGCTAAAAATTAGCACCCCTACTAACAAAACAGAAACTAAGGCAAGACATTCCGACCAACTCATTCCTTTAGATAAAAAATATCCAGAAACTAAAGGAGCTACAATACTTGTCATTCCATAAACCATGTGTAATCCACACATTATTTTTGAACGAGATTGGAGATCACTTCCACGGACAATTAATAAATTACTTAAAGCTCCATACACGGCAAGAGCACTTCCCAAAAAAATTGAAAACGGAATGAGGGTAAAAAACCCATGAACCCGAAAACCAAAAAACAGCCCCAAAATCCCCAGGATCATAGTAACAAGGGCAATTTTTTTTTCTGAAAACCGATGGGTCAAGGGCAATAATAAAAACAGGGTCATTATAGCCCCTATATTTCCAGCGATAAAAAACCAACTACTTTGGGTATAGGACAGGTGAAACTGTTCAGTGATTACAGGAAGTAATACTCCACGACTATTGTCTAAATAGGATCCACAAATCAAAAGAAGCAGACCTGAAATAATAAAACGGAAATTCATTTTCTGTTTAGCATTCCCTAAAAAAGAGGCCACTCGCCCTATTTAAAAAATATTAAGAATTCTTTCACAGACGCCGCGCTAAGGAAAGATTCTTTGAAAAATGGGCGGAAAAAATGTTATATTAAATAAAAAATTGGCAACAATCTTAAAAAAAATGTGAACCCATGATTAAAAAACTATCTTCCTTACTTTTCTTTTCTATTTTAGGTGTTTTTCTTGCCTCCTGTGGAAACCAGGTTTGTATCATGGGGTTTGGAAGCTGTGAGGCACCGGAAAAACCGATTACGGTACAAACAAATACGACACTAACTCTCACAGCCCCTAAAACTTCAATTTTGACGCAAGAACAATTAACCTTCTCCGTCACCGGAGGAACCTCTCCTTTCAAATTTGAAATAGCGTCGGGCCTGGGAACGTTATCTAATTTCGGCTCTTTTACCGCTCAAACTACAAGTATTTATACGGCTCCGCTAACCCCTGGAACTATCACGATTAATGTCACCGACTCTACAGTACCCGCTAAAACACAAGGCCTTGCCGTTGTAGTTGGAAGTCGCTAAGTTCTAGGTCGATTGAAGTCGCATTTCAAAATTTTATTCTGGTTACTCGCCCTTTCTTTTTTATCTGTCGGCCTTAAAAACTTTGAAATTGGATTAAATAATGATGGCCCCCTTTACTCCTCGATTTCACGAAATATTATCACCTCGGGAAATTGGTTTTCTTTAGATGGTTGGGTGCCAGAATTTCGCAACTATGCAGAGCACCCTCACCTTGGGTTTTGGTTTATTGCAGCCGTATTTAAGGTCTTGCCGATTACAGATAGCTCAGCTCGCATTTCAGGACATCTCTTCTTTGTATTTTTTCTTGTTTTTTATTATGGGCTAATCAAAAGATTGAGCTCTGAAAAATCGGCAGTTTGGGCGGTATTAATTCTCATCGTTTGGCGTTCTTTCTCTAATTGTTTTTCCTCTGTTTTTTTAGACCCTGGACTTTTGGCTCTCGTCACTGCCAGTCTTTTTATTTTTGACAAAGCTTTAGTAGAAAACAAAAAAGTTTGGCACCTGCTATCTGGGATCTTTCTTGGAACTGCTTTACTCATTAAAGGACTAGCTATTGCTCAATACCTGCCTGTATTTCTAAGTTTTTATTTTTTACGGCGTCGCCAAACTAAATTTTATTATCTCATTTTTTTTGTATTAGGATTTCTATCGGTTGTGATGCCCTATATTTCTCTGACGGTACTAAATTGTAAATTTCCATTTTTTCAAAGCTACTGGCAAAGACAGGTGGCGCAAAGGGTTGCCAAAACATACTCTTTAAAAGAACTTTTAAATTTTAATCTTTGGTCGTTACTCCTCAAAGAAACCTATTTTTTAGCTCTTCTCGTTCCTTTTTCTTTATTTCAGAGGAATAAAAGTTTGGGCTACTGGGTCTCCTTTTTATTAGCTATCTCCTTCTTTTTGTTTTACTCACCCAATTTTGCCTTTGGCGCTCAATATTGGCTGCACCTTTTTCCGTGGCTAGCGTGGATGATTGCAGAATCTTACCTATCCAAACTCCCCATAAAATCGGAGTCTTTGATTCGGACCACCACTATCTTTAGTATTTTTGCGGTGTGGCTCGTTCAGTATTCTTCAGTCTCAATTCATCACACTACCGGGACCGAAGAATTAAGGATTAAGGAGATCGCTGAACAGCAAAATATTAAAGGGCTTATAATTGATATGCCAAAAAAAGATTTTATCACAGTCAGTCGGTACGTTTGGTATGCAAATCTACCCGCCTATTATTCTTCTGACTCTGTGAGTCCTGAAATAATTAAAACCGCCGGCTATTTGCTTTTCCGCAGTCATCCTAACTTTCAAAAACGACAGGGTGAATTAATTAATTCTGGATGGTGCCTTAAGGGAGAATTTCCCTCCACTCAATTTTGGACAAAATATAAGTACTAATTCTTAGGCATGTTATAATATTGTAACTAGGAGGATTCATGACAACTATTAAACAACTTGGTTTTACTATTATGAGTGTAATTTTTTTGGTTTCAACAGCGTCACAGGGCGCGATTGACCCGCTAGGTCAAGCAGCCAACTACAAGATAGATAAGGACGCAAAAAGAACTAGTTCCATGTTAAAAAGTGGAACGATTAAATTATCGGTTCCCAAAGAGGGTCAAGATTTAAGTAAAGGACCTGCTTATGAAGTTCATATTGATTACAAATTCGATATTGCCTTAATGGGCCCTTATCAAGGAAACAAAATAACCCAAATTGAAAAAGAATATTTCACTGAGGAGTTTTTAGTGACGCTCAGAGAAAAGGGTCACTATGAAGGTCAGTATTTCAAGGCCGATCATTTAGGCTATGCAGATGCTAAAAACCTAGACGGAAAATTTTATGCTCATTGCGATAAAATTCTTCTCTACGATATCAAAGAGCCAAGCGATCTTAGTATGTTTTCCGAACTCTTAGCGACAGTTCTAGCTGAGCAGGGTGCAGACCGAGAGAATATCCAAAACCTAAAGGTACTAGCTCACATCTCGATAGGGGTTCCTGTCTTAGGTGCGGTGAAGGTGGATATCTCTGGAGTTTATAACGGTATGGATGTAAAAGCCGGTGGCGATTACATGGCTCGTTAGATCTTAATTTTAAAATTATTTTTATATGGGTGTTGCTTTAGTCCTCTAAAGCAGCACCCTTTTTTTAAGCCGTTAACTCTTCAGGCTTAGTCCACTCCGCGCTTGCAGGAGCGGGTGCTAAAAATTTTCCTCTACAGTTGTCACACTTCTTACAAAGTTCTCCGTGTTTTTCCCCGAAATAATCTCTAAAAAAACAGGCTCTACAATCTGTGGTCTGTCCATACTTCATGATTTCATGAATTCTAACCTTATCTAAACCCAGTCTTTCTTCATAGTGAGTCAGAAACAGTTCTAACTCCTCTCCCTTGGAAAACACCTTCTTTAGGGTAATACCTTTTCGATTTTGGACCATTTTTTCTTTTTCAAGATAGGCAATAAGCACCTGTACCTTTCGCTTCACAATCTGTGAGGTTAAAATAATTGCCTCTAAAGTGGTGTTTTTTGTTCCCGCCTCTGTAAGTTTAAGTAACGTGGCATACAACTGAGCGGCATCGGAACGGTTAGGATATTTTCCACCTAAAAAGAAGGAGTGAATTCGCTTATCTTCGATACGATAAAGCAAGGCCGCAATCGATTTTTTTCCATCTCTTCCTGCTCTTCCCGCCTCTTGATAATAGCTCTCGATAGAATCTGGAAAGGTATAATGAATCACAAATCTCACATCAGGTTTATCGATCCCCAAACCAAAGGCTTTGGTAGCCACAATCACTCGATAACGATTGGCCATAAAATCTTCTTGCGCCGATTCACGATCGTGCATTCTCATCTTACCGTGATATTTTCCTGCAATAAATCCTGCCTTTAAAAGTTGTGCATGAAGCTCATTAGCAAGTCTTACCGTGGTTACATAAATAATACCGGTTCCTGGATTATCGTGGATAAGAGTCGTGAGTCTTTCAAATTTTGTTTGTGAATTTACAGTTCGATAGACTTCAAATACTAAATTTTTTCTATCGACTCCAGTGTGGCACACCTTTGCATTTTTTATATTTAACTGTTCAAGAATATCTTTTTCAACCTCAGGAGTGGCCGTTGCAGTGAGTGCCAATACAGGAGGATTTCCTAAATACTCAATCGCTTTTCGAATAGAAAGAAAGGCAGGGCGAAAATCGTGGCCCCATTGAGACACGCAGTGGGCTTCATCCACCACAAGAAGCGAGACGCCGCCCTTTTTTAAAATCTCTAAATATTCAGGATTCTCTAGTCTTTCCGGGGTGACATAAACAAGCGCACTCTGCCCATTTTTGACATCTCGAACCGCCTGTCTTTCCTCTTTAACGGTTAAGGTAGAGTCTAAATGTGTGGCCAGGACCCCCGCCTCCTCTAACTTTACCGTTTGGTCATGCATTAAAGAAAGTAAGGGAGAGACCACGATAGTGGCTTTAGGTAAAAATAGTGCAGGTAGCTGATAACACAGCGATTTTCCAGCTCCAGTCGGCATCACTCCAAGAGCATTACCCCCGCGCATGACGGTCTCTATGAGCTCCTTTTGGCCTGGACGCAGCTCTTTAATCCCAAAATATTCGAGTGCCTTACGATGAAGTTTTACCCAATTAACAGTAGGAATGGACAACTTGTGTTTAGAGGTACGATTCACAGGGGAAGCAAACTGCAACTCGTGTGCCCGTTAGTTTTGTCCCATTTTTATAAAAAGAGGCCTACTAAACTCCTGCCATTTTATTTCTAGCCGCTTCTAATTCTGTCGATACCTTTTCCCAATCGACCATAGATTTGCGCAGACTATTTTCCGTCGCATTAATTCCACTCATGATCGTTTCCTGTTCCACAGAACTTTTCTGAGAAAAACCAGGGTGGCTCACCGTATTTTGAAGCTCCTCTTTTTTCCGACTACAATTTTCCATTTCGCTTTCTAAAGACGCTACCTTTTTCTCTAGGGAGTTCACCTGGTTTTTAAGTTTCTTTCTATCTTCATAGGAAAGTTTTATCTCGCTAACCTGTTCCGTTTTTTTAATGCCGGCCATCGCTGGCGCCTGAGAAGGTCTCGCCTTTCCTTCAAAGTGCCGAACCAATTGCGGATACTTTTGAAAGAAGGAATTCAAATCGCCCAGATGATCGGTAAGAACATGATCATTAGAAAGATAAATAATTCTCTCAGCAACATCGGTAATAAATTCCCTGTCATGAGACACAATGACTGTGGTTCCCTGAAAGTCTTTAATCGCCTGTTTTAAGAGATCTTTAGTTTCAATATCTAAATGGTTGGTAGGTTCATCTAATAGAATAAGATTAATACGGGTCACAAGTATTCTAAGCAAAGCTAGTCTAGCCTTTTCACCGCCGCTTAAAACCTTGGCCTTCTTTTCAATTTCGTCATTACCACTAAAACCAAAAGCACCTAGCCAACCGCGCAGCTCCTCAATTCCCACCCCGTGAGCCTTATTTCTTAAATTATCGATTACGGTATTATCTAAACTAAGTTCATCTAATTGATGTTGTCCGAAGTAACCGGTCTCTACGGCATGCCCCTTAAGCAGTTCGCCCTCGGTTAGCTTTAGCCTTTCTCCAAGTATGTTTAACAGAGTTGTTTTTCCGGCGCCATTATCGCCGATAATAGCCACTCTCTGACCCCGTTTGATATCCAACGAAACATTTTTTAAAATCCACGGCGCCTCCTCTTTATATTTGAACGACATATTTTTTAAAGAGATAGGAAATTTGGCACCTGTGCCCGAAAGTCTGAATTTAAAATTTAAATTATAATTAAAACCTTCAACTCGCTGGAGCCTATCTTTTAACTCATTTCTCTCCTGCTCTAAGTCCTGTGCCATTTTTAATTTATGTTGAGCGCGTGCCGCGGTTTGAGCCTTAGCGCGAAACTTGTAAACAAAATCCATATTCTCATCAATTTTCTTTTGCAGTGATTCAATAGATTTTTCTAAATGGCGCTTCTCATCTCCTAAAGACTCTCGAAAAGTTAAATAGTCCTGCTGGTGCGTTCTAAAATAAAATTTTCCACCGTGAAGAATAGCAAGCGCATCGGTCACTCTTTTTTGTAGTGCCACGTCATGGGTAACCAAAACTAGGCTCCCCTGGTATTCCTTTTCTAAAAATTCTTCTAACCACTGAATAGATGAAATATCCAAATGATTGGTGGGTTCATCCAGGAGCAATACCTCAGGTTTATCAAGAAGAGCCTTGGCAATAAATATTCTAAGAAGCCAGCCCCCACTGAGCTGTCCCATGGACCCTTCCATCCACTCTTTACTAAAGCCGAGGCCACTTAAAATTTTTCGAATTTCCCATTCTTGCTCTGCGGGATCAGAAACATCATCTTCATCTATCGTCATGTGACTTTGAATATATTTAATAGGCGATTGACTTTTTTCTTTGTGGTGCTGAATTTCTGTAACTGCATTTTCTAGAAGAGTTTGATCTAAAAATCCGATGCGAAGCTTTTTACCCCCCACCACATTTCTTTTTCCCTCCGAAGAATCGGATCGTCCCGCTAAAATTCTTAAGAGAGTAGATTTTCCCGAACCATTACGGCCCGCTAATGCCACTCGCATGCCTTCATAAAGGGTCCAGTTGACGTCTTGAAATAAAAGACGATTTGGCAATCGAACTCCAACTTTTTCTAAAACTAACTGTGCATTCATAATTTTTTAAATAAGTTTCTGAGATTTTAATTCTTCAAGGGCTTTAAAAATTTCTTGAGAGGTCCGTCGAGTCACGGCAAGAGGCTCTACATAACGATAAATGAGTTTTTGATTTGTCCCAATAATACAAATAGCGCGGCTGACTAAACCCAACATATAAGGGGAGCCACATCCATAATTTTTAGCGACTGCATTTTTCAAATCGGTCAAAAGAGGAAATGAAAAGCCAAATTTTGAGGTGAAGGACAGGTGTTTCTCTGAACTATCCTTGCTTAAACCGATTAACTGAACACCCCACTTCTCAAATCCTTCATAATTCTCTTGGTACTCACAAAGCTGCTTGGTACATACGGGAGTGAAATCTCCTGGGTAAAATACTAGAACTACAGGGCTTTTCTTGCAGGCCTCCGCCAAATGAAACTCGCTTCCATTAAGCTGCGAGAGTTTAAAATCGGGGGCTAATCCGCCAATGACAAGTTGAGTCTGTTTCATAAGGATTCAGAATAAACCAAAAAATGGCAGTAAAGGGAAGATGAATTTTAAATTTTGTTCGTGCTAAAAAGTTGAGCATTAGTCCTGTGCAAGCTAGTGTAATTTGTGGGATTATAAAATTTTATTAACTGTTGCCTAAGGGACGGCTGGACTCTTAATGAAACCTCTAAAAACAGGGTATCTTTTTTGGGTTTTACTTTTAATATTCTCTCTATCTTCTTTGCCGACTCGAGGTGAGGTCCCTGATACTCGAAACGATCCCGATGACGAAGAGAACGAACCTAAATTAAAATCCTTTTACGAGCCACCCAATGAAGATTTAAGACCCAGAGACTTTATTGGCCCCCCCTTACTTTCCTTTTTACTACCTGGATTTGATCAATGGGCTGAGGGGCAAACGCGGTATGGGGCCCTTTACACAGGGGTCGGTTTCGGTGGAATTATTCTCTTGTCTCAATCAAGAAAATCGGCGATCGATAACCGATATCGCGACTTCGCCTGGCAGGTCTATTTCACCGCAGGAAGTTTAAGTCTCTACCATAGTTTTAGAACCGCCTTAACCACTCGAATTCCCAACGGTGACTTTTCATTCATGAGTTCGACGCCCGAAAGACCCTCCGAGCTTTTAGAGGCCCCTATCGATTTGAGTTATTTGAGTAGGTGGACCACGGTGGTCCCTCTAGGAATAGCTGCCGGAGTTTTTTTCTTTATGACGCCCAGTAAATCGGGTGACTCGGCCAATGGCAGTTTAAACGATGCCTTTTACGCCTCTTCGGTAGGGTACATGACAGGTGTGGGAGAGGAGGCTTTGTTTCGTGGGTTTGTGCTTCCGCTGATGTACTATTATACGGAGGATCAAAAACTTACCTTGGGACTCTCCAGTCTTATTTTTGCCATGGGACATGGATTTAAGGTTAAACATTTTGTAACCGCCTTCTTTTTTGGTCTCTACTCTGGATGGCTAACTCAGGAAAACAATTGGTCGATTGGAGAGGTTACCTTTATCCATACCTGGTGGGATGTGATGGCCTTTGTGGCCGACTATACCAATCACCGCGAACACGCTTTTTTACGACTCCCTACTATCTCAATTAGCTTTTGATTAATGCCACCCGCCTTAAGCCTTTAAACCCAATGCCTCAAAGCGATCCCCCTTTTCAAACCCAAAAAAGCTCGGTAGAGTTCGGCCGATAAAACCTATTTTCTTGGAGGTACTTTAATGTCGACCCAATCCCCATTTTCCGGAAAGGTAAAAATTTTTTCAGATGGCGCAGATAAAAAAGCGATGTTGGAGATGTACCAAAATCCTATCGTGAAAGGACTCACCACCAATCCCTCACTCATGAAAAAATCTGGGATCACAGATTACGTTACCTTTTGTAAGGACATTTTAAGGGACATCAAAACAAAACCTATCTCGTTTGAAGTGTTTGCCGATCACTTTACCGAAATGAAACGGCAAGCTTTAGAGATCGCAAGTTGGGGGAAGAATGTTTACGTCAAAATTCCTATCACTAACTCTGAAGGGGAATCTTCACTACCCTTAATAAAAGAATTAAGTCTCTCTGGAGTGAAACTCAACGTGACTGCCGTTTTAACTTTGGAACAATCTTGGAATGCTTGCCAATCTTTAAAAGGTGGAGCGCCCTCTATTCTTTCCATTTTTGCAGGACGTATTGCAGATACGGGAAGAGACCCCGTGCCTTTAATGCAGGCCGCTGTTGAACTATGCCGTGCAACCGATAGCAACATTGAACTTCTCTGGGCCAGCTCTCGTGAAGCTTTAAATATTGTGCAGGCAGATCAAATGGGCTGCCACATCATCACGGCCACTACCGATCTCATTAAGAAAATATCGATGTTTAATAAGGATCTAACTCAGCTCAGTCTAGAGACAGTTCGCATGTTTAAAACAGATGCAGAAAGTGCGGGCTATTCTCTATGATGAGTTTTTCCCAAAACTATATTCAGGAGAGCCTTTCCCTTCTTAAGGATCTCAATACCGAGGCGATTGAATTAATGGCAGCGGGATTGGGAAGAGTCAGAGATGCGGGCGGGCGACTTTTTATTTTAGGTGTAGGGGGTTCGGCCGGACACGCTAGCCACGCTGTAAATGACTTTAGAAAAATTTGTGGATTTGAATCCTATACACCCACCGATAATGTTTCAGAATTAACAGCAAGGGTGAATGATGAAGGTTGGGACACCTCTTTTTCTGAATGGTTAAAGGTTTCTCGAATTACCTCTAAAGATGCCGTTCTGGTTTTTTCTGTCGGTGGTGGAAACCTAGAAAAAAATATTTCGGTAAACTTAGTAAAGGCCATGGAACATTCAAAGGCGGTTGGCGCTGCGATATTTGGGATTGTAGGCAAGGACGGTGGTTTTACTAAAACCGTCTCTGAAAGCTGTGTTGTGATTCCTTCCGTCTCTTCTGAAAGGATCACTCCTCATACCGAGGGATTTTGTGCGGTGGTTTGGCATCTTTTAGTAAGTCACCCTGCTCTTAAAATAAGGACCACCAAATGGGAATCTATTAAGTAGTGATCATTGATGTATAGAGTTGGAATCATTGGAGCAGGACTCATTGGATCTAAACGGGCCGCCGCTTTACGTTCTGGCGATAGGCTTATCGCAGTCGCCGATCTCTCAAAGGACAAAGCAAAACATTTGGCCGAGCCCTATCAGGCCGAGGTGGAAGATTCTTGGGAATCCTTAATTAAAAGAAAGGATATTGATATCGTCGTTATTGCCACCTCTAATAACGCCATTCCTCTTTGTGCTATCGACGCGATAAAGAATCACAAACATATTTTAATTGAAAAACCAGGGGGCAGAAATCCTGAAGATCTAAAAAAGTTATGGCAGCTCTCTAAAGAAGCTCATACCGTTGCTAAGGTAGGATTTAATCACCGTTTTCATCCCGCCATGCTAAAGGCCAAACGCTTGATTGAAGAGGGAGCCATTGGAGAATTAATGTATTTTCGAGGGCGCTATGGCCACGGAGGAAGGATCGGCTACGATAAAGAATGGCGAGCGGATCCTCGGGTTTCAGGAGGTGGAGAACTACTCGATCAAGGGGTGCATCTAATCGATCTTTGCCGATGGATGGGAGGAGAATTTTCCTTAGAGGTAGGAAGGGTTCATACCTTTTATTGGGACATGCCGGTTGAAGACAATGGATTTCTACTACTAAAATCTCCAGACAAAAAAAGATACGCCCATCTTCACGCTAGTTGTACGGAATGGAAAAATATTTTCGATTTTGAGGTCTTCGGTAAAAAAGGAAAACTGCAGATCTGGGGTATCGGTGGCAGCTATGGAACCGAAGAGCTGAGACGCTATCAAGTGAAACCTGAAATGGGAGTTCCCGAATTTTCTTTCGAAACATTTACAGAACAGGATAGGTCTTGGCATCTAGAATGGGAGGCTCTTATTGATGCTATCGACGGTAAAAACACGCCCATTGCCACACTAGAAGATGCCTATCACGCCATGAAAATTGTTTATCAAGCTTATGAGCAATCAAAGAATAACGGTTAAACTCTCTCTAAGGAATCACACTTCTTAATCTCTCTACTTGCTGAAAAAATGTCTCATTCCAACGAAAATTAGGATCATAGGGATAGCTCACCATATTTAAAATACGCGAGAAAAAAACGCTACTTTCTTCTCTATTAAGACCTTGTTTTCCAATGGGCACACTATCATTGGGCAGTCTTGATAAGATGCCTTCTAATCCATCATAAACTTTAGATAGCTCTCCTAATTGTGCAGATCTAAATAGAGGATAAAAACTAGTTGTTTCACTTATTGCACTTTCCACGATGGCAGAAGAGTCATTACAAATCCCAATAAACCCATAACCATCTATAGGATAATCCTTCGAATATAATGCGGCCTCTTGTCGAACCCGACGAAGGTAAACTCCCGCTCTGTGGGTCGCCTTTTTAATCGATGCTTTGCTAGAGAGGGTCTCGTCTGTAATCTGTATTTTGCTAGTAAAGCCTGTCCACTGGGGACGCTCTTCATCTAGTTTTGGGAAAAAATTCAAACCATAAATTCCAAGGAAAAAATTAACCCTAGCATTAACAATAGGACCGGTAATTTGCCACACAAACTGAGAGTGAGGCGCAGGGAAAATAAGCTCTTCGTTTTGTTCATTGACTACTGCGGTATGAAACCACACAGGCCAACGAATATATTGCTCTCCATAGGTGAATGAAATGAAGTTAGCAAAGGTGCGATCATCTCTCAACTCAATATGATGACCCGTATGCCATAATACCTGAAGAAACTCTTCAAGATTGGTCACGGTTACAAAAGATCCATGAGCGGTGGGAAAGCGAAGGCTATACCCGTTTTGCTCTGCTAACTTTGTCATGACAGCAGCGACCGCATAATTTTGAGTGACCATTTTTAAAGGCACAGATTCAGAAATGAAATGGCCATATTTGATATTAGGAAGTTCAGGAGTTACCGGTTTAGGTTGGGGTCTAGAATTAAAGGTAAACTGCTCTATGATCTCAGACCAGGAGCCAGGAAGATTATTTGTGTCGTAGTTATTGTCTTTTCCTAAAACAAGTAACAATAATTTTCGATAATCATTCAGCTCAAAAATAGGTGGTAATATAGGGAATCTCTCTGAAGAATTTAGGCCTTGTTCTGTAATACCTGTTATTAGTTTTTCCACAATGAGTTCTGAACCCTCTATTTGTGGAAATTTTAGTCTTAAAAATTTAGTTATTTTTTGTATGAAGTAGGTTTTCTCTTCAGAATTAAGGCTGGAGACTAGTTCATTGATAGAAACCTCTTTTCTTCCACAGCCGGCTAGACAAGAAACCTTCCATGTTTTTTGTGATTTAGAAGGCAAGAGCCAGTAGGTGCCAGGTTGTTTTAAAAAAAGCTCATAGGTAAACTCCCCTGCTATGTGGGATTTTTTCGGATAAAGAATGAGGGTGCTCGAATTATTATTCAGAATTTCCGGAGTCACCTCTATGGAAAGATTCTCTCTAGAATCGATTTCAGAGCTTGCTAGCTGCATTACTATTTTAAGGCGTGTATTTCCGAATGAATGATACCGATATTTTAATTGGGTATCCGGAGCAAAACTTTTTAAATTCAGTTGAAGATTAAAATCTAATGGAAACTCAACTTCACCTCTAGTGAACATGTCGGTTGAGTTTGCGAAAGCAGCGGAGAAACTCAAAGCAAAAATAATAAAAATAAAACTCTGTTTAAATAGACGATTTGTGGGAATCATTGAACTCCTAAAGTTAGCGCAACTTAGTCGAGCTAACGCATGGAGTCAATGTACTTATTATTTACTATCAGAAAAGGGGCGTAGATTCCAACTAACAACTTCTTCGACAACGTGTTCGAGTGACCGAAACACAGCGAGATCTTCGTCCACAACGTCTTGAAGGACGACTACATCGGCTACGGCCGCACTGGCGACTTGCACACTGTGAAGAGCCGTGACTTCCGCCACAGGCTGCGACGGCCTCCGTTGGAAGAAAAGAGCCCAAAGCTAGGGCCAACAAAAAGAATAATTTAATAGTTTGATTGCGTAATGAAAACACTGCGACCCCCATTAGGTATTTAATTAATATTTTAGGAGGTCTAATCTCTATCAAGATTGCCCTTCCCACACTTACAGTGGACAGCTAAAGCAAGCCAGATACCACCCGTCTACTCCAAGAATTAGGCTGAAAAGAGCTATCTATTGAATAGCTCGAACGTAAAGTTGTTAGACACTGTCTAAATTTTTGACAGGGGTTGGGTTCTTGCTCGCGATAGTAGGTATTGATGGGTATCTGCGCATGGGAAGGCACTTTACTTAGAAAAAATGAGGAAATAATATTACTATGGGGTTAGACGATGAGTGAAGATAAACTGGTTTATTCCACAGATCCCAAGCTGAATGTAAGATGCCCAAGGTGCAAAGAACTGCAGGCCTCTTGCACCTGCCCTGGAGAGGTTGCACTAAAATCCTTTAACTTTTTTGTAAAACTCTCGATTGAAAAATCGGGCCGTGCTGGAAAAACTGTCACCGTTATTGACGGGCTTCCCAAAATAAATATCTTCTTAAAGGACCTCACAAAAAAACTAAAAAACAGCTGCGGTTCCGGCGGCACCTATCTCATGGATGGCAAAGAGGGGAAGATTGAAATCCAAGGTGATAAACGCGAACACATTCGCAAAACCTTAGGGGCACTTGGGATAAAGTTTAAGGGGTAGTTACCT
>SHZA01000050.1 GCA_009692515.1 Bdellovibrionales bacterium | reverse complement strand
ACATTAACCCCGAAAACTTAGTGTGGGTATCGAACCCAGCAGAAATGAAATTATTGGGACTGAAGATTCCTAGCTTTGCCTTCTACGAAATAACGCCCCTCATTAATAGAATGCCCCAGTTTTTACCCTTACGTGACAACCCATAGTTCGGGGTAAAATAGGCTATCTCTCTTTAAAAACTGCCATCACTTGGTATCGGAACTCTATCGTGACTTAAGGCGTTGATTTTTTAAAAAAAGCCCTTAGCAGATTGAGGAACAACCCCAAAAAAGTGCTGAGGCGATCCTGAAATTATCGTTGAATTTTTTTTTAGAGTGGCATGACGCCCTAGTAAGGAAACTGAAAAATACCCTCTCTTAAGTGATAAAAGAGATCTGCGATGTCCGACACCAAATATACAACTATTTATGCCATTGTATGGTTCCTAAAGCCCTCGAGAGATTGTTTTTATTACCTCCCCCCACTCTATTGAATCCCCTCTCCTTCAGTTTTTGTTTCATCAGAGGATTGATATCTATATCGACAACCTATTTTCTCTCTTTGCTTATCTATCAATTTATTGAAAGACCTTTTCTCAGGTTGAAAATACTTTTAACAAAAGACAAAAAACCTGGACTCACTTCAGCCGAAGCTCTATTCAATTAATTTACATTTCAAATCTAATTCCGACCCTAATTTCATCATGAGAGAGATTAACACTCTCTGCCCCCACAAAAGGTTTACTAGATAAATACATTGCTACTAAATAAAACCCGTTAATGCCTATTCGACTATCTAACTCTCTTCCAGAAGCAGAATCGAAAGTATTTAAGCACAACTCAAGTCCAGCACTATAATAATACCCTTTATAAATTCTAACTCCACTCCGGCCGTCCCCTGTTTTAGAGGTCTGTGTACTAAAACCAAGATCAACTCCACCTGAAACAAAAGGTACTAGCACCTGATTTTTAATAAAGTCTGCGCGGTAGGTAAGTCCCAAATAAATAGGGGCCACATATAAATTAGCAGTACTTACACTACTAACTGGAGCATCAACTATCGTGGCAAAACCAATTCCACTAGACAATGCAATTTTTCCGACTGGAGTTAGCAAGGGAATCCACTCAAGACCTAAATTAAAGCCGTAACCCTCTTTAGTCAGTGTGGTGGTGCTGTTCCATAAATAGCTTTTATAGTTTATTTTATAACCCTGGATATCCAGACCCACATTCAGTGGACTTTCAAAGGTATATTTTGTCTTTTGAGTAGATCCATAACTTTGAGCCATAAGACCTAGTCCCAAACACACAATCAAAAAAGTATTTTTATCTATTAAATTAATCTTCATAAAGCCCATCTTCTCACAGCAGGTTTTAAGCAGCAATTTAAAAGGTAGCTGATGTGAATACTCTATCCTATTTTAAATAGGCCCATTTGAAAGGACGATAATCCTCAATATTAGGATACCACCCCTCTAATCTCGTTTGTTTTAAATAAACTCGTGTGTAAATATAGATCGGTACTACTGGCAATTCCTCTAATAGTATATTTTCAGCAGCCTGAAATAGATCCATTCTTTTTCGATTATCTATCTCTTTAGCTGCCTGTTTAATTTTTTCATCATACTGCACGTTCGACCAGCCTCCATAGTTATTGCTATGTCCAGTCTGAAAAATTTCTAAAAAAGAATTCGGATCATTATAATCGGCAATCCAAGCGGATCTCAAAATCGTAAAGTTTTTTAAATTTTGATTATCCAAAAGCACCTTCCACTCTTGATTAACAAGAATGACATCAATACCTAGGTTTACCTTCCACATTTGAGCAATAGCTTCGGCAATCTTCCTGTGACCTTCATCGGTATTATATAAAAGCTCCAGTTTAGGAAATCCTTTTCCTTGAGGATAACCCGCTTCAGCCAAAAGAGATTGGGCCCTCTTAATTTCAGTTCCCTTTCCAGGAAGAAGGCTTTTAGGTCGAAAGCCTCCCGTCCCAGGGGGTGTAAAGTATTCGGCGGCTAATTGCTTCACTAAAGTTACCTTATGGGTAATGGCCGTTCTATCGATGGCAAGATTTAGAGCCTTTCTTACCAGTTTATTATCTAAAGGGACCTTTTGAGTATTGAGCCAATAATAATAGGTGCCTAAATAGGGATGTTTCTGAAGGAGTCGGTTCTTGTCATTTTCCCAGAAGGGTATTTTTTCAATTGGAATCTGAGCTGTTACATCTAATTCACCCGCACGAAATAATTTTTCTTCAGTCTCCGATTTCGAAATAAAGTGAACATTTACTTGATCCGGTTTTACATTTTTTACATCCCAATACTTGTCATTTTTTTTCAGTACTATGACCTGATTAGATTTCCATTTTTCAATAATGAAGGGCCCATTGGTAATAATATTCTCAGGCCGAGACCACCTGTTGCCAAATTTATCAATTGCTACTTTGGAAATTGGAAACAGAGAGGGATGCGCTAAAAGTGATAAAAAGTAGAGGCTCGGATTTTCTAAAGTGATCTCTAAATGACTCTCATCCAAAGCCTTAAATCCCACCTGGCTAATATCTTTGATTCTCCCTTCATAAAACTCTCTTCCATTTTTAAAATGAAATCCAAAACTGGAAAACTCCGCCGTAGTGGATGGAGTTAGCAATCTTTTCCATGCGTAAACAAAGTCATGAGCCGTTACTTTCCTACCGTCGGTCCACAGGGCCGTTTTTCTGAGATGAAAGTTAAGCTTCATGCCATCTTTAGAAATTTTCCAACTATCCGCAACACCGGGAAGAATTTTAAGGTCCCGTGGATCCTTGCTTACGAGCCCCTCAAACAGATTTAAAGTGATACGAGTTTCATTAGCTCCTGAACACAAATGAGGGTCTAAATCTCTGGGCTCACTAGAATTGCCTACATTTAAAACCATGGGAGCCGCTATTAACATCTGAAACGAGATAATAGTTATAGTAAGTAGCAATATCCGCATTGGACTCCTCCCTTTATCAAATAAACGATTTCTAAAGTCATAATTACAGATTGCCTTGAACTTGTCCTGAAAATCCACTAATTCTACAACAAATAGGAGCAATTCAAATGGGTGCCCAGTGGAAACAAAAAGGTAAAGTAGAAAATGCGGCCAAACGAGGCCAGTTAATTAGCAAAATATGCAAGGAGATCATTATCGCAGCTAAGGCAGGTGATCCAGATCCCGCTAATAATGCCAAACTCAGAACTGCTGTAGAGGTTGCTCGCAAGCAATCGGTTCCCAGAGAGAATATTGAAAGGGCCATTAAAAAAGGGGCCGGACTTTTAGACCCTGTAAATTATGAGTTGGTCACCTTTGAGGGTTTTACCCCCCACAAAATTCCCTGCATCATCGAGTGTCTTACCGATAATCGCAATCGCACCTCAGCCGATATGCGAGCTATTTTTAGAAAGGGCGTATTAGGGGCCACAGGTTCCGTATCCTATTTATTTGATCATCTAGGTTTGGTAGTAGCCTCTCATTCTGACAGTTCTCAAGACCCTGAAGAGGCTGGAATTGAAGCGGGCGCACAAGATGTAAAAAAAGGGGATGGAGAATTTGAGTTTATTTGTAATAAGGCCGATTTAATCGGCGTGACTAAAGATCTTAATGATAAAGGATGGCAAATCACATTGTCAGAGTTTGTTTATCTAGCTAAAGAACCCTTAGAAATAGAGACAGCTCACAAACTCGAAATCGAATCATTTTTGACTGAACTGGATGACAATGATGATGTCCACCGTATTTTCACGGCATTAAAATAGGTTAACTATGAATTCCCATATTAATGGGCCTCTCAAAAATATTTCCGATACCGCCTTTTTAGTAGCTACCTATCGAGCCATAGAATCGGAAAGACCTGATGCTTTATTTAAAGATCCGTTTGCAAGTCTACTCGTCGGAGATCATGGCCGAACTATTGTAAATAAAATGAGTGGCGGAAAGAGCCAGTCTTGGTTTCTTGTCGCAAGAACCTCCATTTTAGACTCTTGGATTATTAAGCTTATTGAGAATGAAAAAATAGATACCGTTTTAAATCTAGCTGCGGGTCTAGATACTAGAGCCTATCGACTGCCTCTTCCCACTAGCTTGAAATGGTTTGACGTTGATTTACCAGCAATTCTCACTCACAAAGAAAATATTCTAAAATCTTTTTCACCGACGTGTCGGTTTGAGTCTATTAAATTAGACCTCTCTGATAGCATCGCCCGTTCCCATTTTTTCAAACGGGTCTCGCAGGAATCAAAAAAAACGCTAGTAATTAGTGAAGGCTTTTTGATGTACCTAACCCCACAACAGGCGGCTAATTTAGCCACCGAACTCTCTCAATATCCGTCATTTCAATTTTGGCTGGCCGAGCTTTTGGGCCCGTTGCAGTTGAAATGGATTAAGCTAAAATGGGGTAAATATTTTAAGGCCGCAAATGCGGTTATGAATTTTGCACCTGCAGAAGGCCCAGGTTTTTTTATTCCTTATGGATGGATCCCCCACAGTTTTAAATCCTCCTTTTTAGAGGCGATAAAAATTGGGCGTGCTCCATGGGGAGCTAATTTTCTTTACTTATTCACAGTTTTTTTTCCGAAATCGGTCGTCAAAAAACTTAATACTGCGGGCATTGCCTTATTAATCAATGCAAAAAAATAGCTAGCGGATTCACACTTAGGAGATCAGACCCACCTTTACTAACCGCTCGAGCTCTACTCTTAGTTCCTCCTGAGTGATACAAGAGGCCCCAATTCGCCCCACAACAATTCCCGCAGCCGCATTAGCCACCTGCATACATGAAGAGATAGAATGTCCCAGAATATTCATTAAAGACAATACCGCAATCACAGTATCTCCAGCACCGGTGACATCAAAAACATCTCTTGCAAATGTAGGAATTCTATTTAGGCGAGTCTCTCCACGAGATACACTCACCATCCCAGAGTCTCCACAGGTAATAATGGCCACCTCTGCCTCTGTGGTTTCTAATATTCTTTTCGCCATATTAAATAAGGCTTCATCATTTTTACCCACCAATCTAGATTTACCAGGGGGAATTCCACATAAAGATTCAGCTTCAATAATATTAGGAGTTAATAATGTGACCCCTCGGTAGAGATCTAAACTACTAATCCTACTGGGATCGACAAAGACCGGTTTTTTCATGAACTTTGCCTGCTTTAGAAAGGCCATCGTATCCACATTCCAAATGCCTTTTCCATAATCCTGTACAATGACTCCATCCACGGTCGGAAGTAGGTCACAGATTCGATCGGTAAATTGTTTTGCTAATTTAGGATCTAAACTATGAGATCTCTCATAATCGATCCGCACTACGTGCTGTTTTTGCGCCAGAACTCTCACTTTTCTTAAAGTGGGACGAGAGGAATCCTCAATAAATTCTACCTGTGAAATTCCAGCTTCAGCCAGCATCTGGCCCAGCTTAATCCCATCAATGTCGGCACCTTTCACACTGAGCAGTGTAGTTTTGGCTCCAAGTGAAACTAAGTTCTGAGCCACGTTGGCAGAAAGACCCAACTTAAAAGTTTGCGATTCCACTTCAACCACAGGCACCGGAGCCTCTGGGCTAATCCGACTACAGTCTCCCCATAAATACTCGTCGATACCTACTTCCCCTGCGACTAATAAATGGGACTTCGAAATTTCTTTTAAGAATTCTAAATTCATAATAATAGTTTAAACACTCTCTATTTGTAAAAGCAATTGCTTCCAATCTGCTCTATCCATACAGTTAAAAAACCGGCATCTAGTCCCCAAGCAATTCTTTTCTGCTGGACATTCAATACTAGGAAATACAACCTTAGCTGGCACCTTCCCACCCCAGGGGGCCCACCGACGAGAGTGCTGAGATTTTATTGGAGAATACAATCCCACAGTAGAGATTCCCACCCAATGGGCCAAATGAAGAGGCCCTGTACTAGGCGCCACTACTAATTTTGCTAATCTAAAAACCTCAGCTAGCTCCGAAAGATTCAATCCTGAAATAACCGGAAGACCGGGGCGATATTTTAAGATCTCTCTTTGAATCTCAAGGTCCTGTTTTTCGGGACCTGTAGACAAAACGATTTTCAAACCCCGTCCTTCAAATTCACTCATCATCTTAAGATAGGTTTCTAAGGATACATTTAGGGCGCTGCCCCTCATTCCTGGATGAAAAATAGCAATCTCAGTCGGCTCAAAAACTCCCAGGCTTTCCAAGACTCTAATGGCTTTACCCCGACTCTCTCTCTGAATGGGCAATATCCCCAACACAGGAAAGTTTTTTTCATTAACTCCAAGTTGAGCCGCTAATAATTCAGCTAACTCTAGATTGCACTCGGCCTCATTTTTTCCATTTGAAGATCTCTTCTGCCGAATTCCCTTATTAAGAAATAAAAAAGAGGCCGGCTTTAAAAAAAGGCCAACTCTTTTTGAAATTCCTCGTTTAAAAATTTCCCATAGATCTAATGTAGAACCATTTAGAAAAAGAGCCCCCCCATATTTCTTATCACAACTCTCAACCAATCCAATATGGAGTCCTAAACAGAATTCTTGTAAAAGTTGATGTAGTTCTTTTTGACAACTAAAGTCGATTTCAGCGCTTGGAAACACTCTTCTCAAATAGATCAAAGAGGGGAGAGCCATTAATACATCCCCTAAACGGTCTCTCCTAACCACCAAAATTTTTAAGTCCTGATTCATTTGGGCAGCAACTTCCCTTTGGGATATTTCTTTTGAAACTCAACAATAACTTCATAAGGGTTTTTGTGAGTGCGTGTATTCTCACTAGCCCATCGATTAGCCTCTTCCGTAATCATCATACGAAGCCACTCTTCTACTATTTCTAATCTGGAATGTTCCCGTCTCTTTCGAATAAGCTCTGTTTCTTTTTTAAAAAAGTGGTCGACCTCAGTTAGAGACCTCTCGACTAAGGACTTATCATTTTGATTTGTAGCTAATACCGCCGCCTCTTTTCCAGCCATATGGAGCATGTTTTTTAACTCCAAAACAATACGATCAGCTCCCTCACGGTCCGACTTATTTACTATAAAAATATCTGCAATCTCTAAAATACCCGATTTCAGAGTTTGAATTCCATCGCCCCACTCAGGAACTAAAACTAAAACGGTCACATCTACAACTTTCCTGATATCTACTTCACTCTGACCCACACCCACCGTCTCTACGATTACATAATCAAATCCAAAAGCATCCACCAGTTCCGATACCTCTCTCGCGGCGATTGAGAGCCCCCCTAGTTTTCCTCTGGTACTTAGACTCCTAATAAAAACATCAGAATCATTAAAGTGTTCCTGAAGACGAATGCGATCGCCTAAAAGAGCGCCGCCTGAAAATGGGCTTACAGGATCCACCGCAATGACAGCTACCCTCTTTTTCTGCGCTCGGATTAGTTTTACAAAAAGATTAATTAAGGTACTTTTTCCAGCACCAGGGGGTCCAGTCACTCCAATGATTTTGGCCTTTCCTATTTCAGAAAAAAGCTGGCTTAAAATAGCAGGCACCTCTGGATCACGGTTTTCTGCCATGGAGATAAGACGACTCAAAGCCCTCATCTCCCCTTTTTTAAAGTCTTCTAATAACTGTTTCTGAGAGGTCATTTCATTATCCCTTAGAAAGTTGAGACTTCACAAACTCCAAAGCCTCTTGTCGTGTTTTTATATTTCCTTCTAAAATAGCGTCTTCGACGGTACGAATAATCTCAGAAAATTGAGGGCCTGGTTTTAGCCCCAAAGCTATCAAATCTTTTCCTGTTACTAATTTCAAAGGAGGTGGAGGCAATAGTTTAAACTCTTCCCATTTTTTAGAGCAAAATTCATGGGCCTGTAGATTTTTATGACTGGCTAAACAATCTAAGCGATGCAACTCCAAGTGAAGATCAAATCTATCCAAAGATAAAAATCGCTTTAAAGTACTGATACGCATTTGAAAAGCGTCTTTAAATCTTAAATGCTCTGCCACTAGCGCACAAATTAAATCTGTTTGTGTATTTGAAAAGGCCATTCGTTTACAAATTCCCTGGGCCATTTCAGCTCCTAAACAATCATGCCCATGAAACCGAATTCTATCGACAGCTCTTACAAAGGTATCGGGTTTTGCCACGTCATGAAGAAGACAACCCATGGCCAATTCAATCGACGCATTTTTAAGACCATCCAAAAGCAGTAAAGTATGAACAAAAACATCCCCCTCCGGGTGATATTCTGAAGGCTGTTCAACCCCCTTCATTTTTTCAATCTCGGGTAAAAAATGAATCAGAAGTTTAGCCTCATCTAAAAGCCGAATCCCACGAGTCGGTTCGGCACTAGTTAATGTTTTACTAAATTCATCTCTAATTCTTTCAGGACTTATTTTATTTATTAAACCTGCATGTTTAATTATCGAATCAAATGTTTTAGCTTCAATCTCAAAACCCAACTGACAAGCAAAGCGTATCGCTCGCATCATTCGTAAGTGGTCTTCCGCAAATCGGTGATCGGGATCTCCGATCGTTCTAATGACTTTAGCTTTAAGATCCCTTTGCCCGTGAACCAAGTCGATTACCTGCTGAGTTTTCAAATCGAAATACAAACCATTAACTGTGAAGTCTCGACGTTTGGCATCCTCCTCTAAAGTGGAGAACTTTATCGTTCCAGGATGTCGCCCATCCTTGTAGTTGCCTTCACTCCTAAAGGTAGCCACTTCAAAGGGGGTTTCCCCTTCTACCACCATAACTACGCCAAACTGCACTCCCACAGGAACGGTTTTAGGAAAGATTTCCTGTACTTCATCAGGCCCTGCTGAGGTTGCAATATCAAAATCTTTAGGCTCGACCCCAAGGAGTCTGTCTCGAACACAGCCTCCCGCAAAATAGGCTTCATGCCCGCGAGCATGAAGGGTCTTCACAATCTCAATTGCTGTTTGTTCTTTGAAATTCATATAGCCGTGAGCTTATTAGGGAACCGTCAAAGAGTCCAGAGCTTCAGTTCTAATAATTAAACTCAATCAACCCTTATAATTTATATCGAGCAATAATCATCGGCCATGTCAGAAACATGCTTTTTAAGGGTGGCGCAAAATTTAATCGAATCATGCTTCCTAAGGTAAGATTCTTGTCATACACATAATCAACGCCACCGGCGGCAAGAATATGAACTCCCACATTGGAACTATAAAGACTGGAGGCCATCGCCAGCCCCAATCCTCCTTCAAAAGTAGGTCGTAGCTTCGATGTTTCGTCACCATAAATAGCGCGACAGGTTCCTGATACGGTCATCAAAACACCCTCACCCGCAAATCCCATTTGTACTAAACTGCCAAAGGTAAGGTCCGGTTTGTAAACATATTCAAGCTGAGGGCTCAACATCACTAAACCGGGTCCTAACATCAAACCAAAACCGCCACCGCCCAACCAATCCCCTTTCATTTGAACTCCAAACGAAACTTGACTGAGAAATACTAGGAAGAGAAATATTTTTTTCATGTGATCTTGCCCAAAATTAAAATCGAATTTAATTTCGTATAAGATAGGTCATCTGTAAAGCTCTAAGACCCGATGGTAATGTTTAAAAGTGGGTCCATCCCCGATTAGTAATCGACCTCAATTTTCCTGTCTGCAATCTGATTTGAGGTCCCTTATTAGACTTTATTGTATGCCCAATCACAGTGAATGGCACCGCATGAGCATGGGCTAGTCCTACTAACTTTGAAAACTTAGTAGGAGGAAATGTCATTAATAGCTCATAGTCCTCTCCGCCGTTTAGCATTAAGTCTATCGGCCTTCTGTTTAAAGCCTCTGCCAACCTCTTTATCTCTCCCTCTAACGGTAAAAGTGTCTCCTTAATAACAAACCCTACCTTAGAGGCCTTAGAAAGGTGGTTTAACTCACTAGAAATCCCGTCACTCGTATCAATAAGACAGGAAACTCCACAGGCAGAAAGATTTTGTGCAAACTTAATTCGAGGTTCCGGTTGCGAGTGAGATCGAGTGGCCAAAGGATAGTTTTTGATAGTTTTTCGACCCCATTTTTTAAAGGCATAGAATCCCGCCGCAGATAATCCCGGAAACCCTGTCACCGCCACACATTCCCCAGGCTTGGCTCCGCTTCTTAAAATAGGTTTCTGAGCTTCTCCAATAACGGTGATATTAATGAAAAAATCCTGCGGTGTTCGGGTAATATTTCCGCCTGCAACATCGATATTCGCCCACTCTGCGCAGTCTTTTATCCCTTCATAGATTTCAAAAATCGTTTTTTCCTTAATTCGCTTAGGAATCCCTAAAGAAACAAGGGAATATAATGAGGTCCCTCCCATTGCGGCTATGTCACTCACATTAACGGCAAGAGACTTCCATCCCACCTCTTTTGGCGTTAAGTAATTCAAATCAAAATGGATGTTTTCAACTAAGCAATCTACCGTCGATAAAATCCTTGTTTTAGGTACTAAAGAGGATACCGACACCAAAGCATCATCTCCAATTCCCACAGATATTCTCTTCGAGGGATGGGGAAGGATCTTTTTTAGCTTATCTATTAGAGTAAACTCACTCACTTGATCCCTAGATAACCGTTAATCACAAATTGAACTGCCATTGCACACAATAATAGTCCCATCACTCGTGTCATGACGTTAAGCCCGGTAATCCCCACAAGTTTAAAGATTTTAGATGCCGATCTCAAGATCAAGTAGGTAAACCCTAAGGTTAAAAAGACAGAAAATATAATGGCAGGATAAAGAAAAACCGAATCACTTTTTGAGCTTAATACCACCACGCTCGCAATAGAAGCCGGTCCCGATAACATTGGAATAGCTAAAGGAATGATGGAAATATCCTCTTTTTGTTTTCCCTCATTTTCTTCAAATGCCGTAATTTTCTCTGGGGTAGGAATGACCTTAACCATTTCAAAACCTATAACCAACAGAATTAATCCGCCTGAAATTTGTAGCGCTGGAATCGAGATTCCAAAGAAATGCAAAATGATATTCCCTAAAAATGTGGCCCCCGTTAAAACTACAAACGCAGTAAAACAGGCCCTTTTTAGCATTTTTCTTCGTTGTTCTTCAGAGTCTTTGGCTGTCATTGTTAAAAAAATAGGAACATAGCCAAAGGGATCGATAATAGCAAAAATGACCCCAAAGGTAGAAAGCCATACGGAGAAAAATAGAGCCATCTCACACCACCCCGCTTTGTATCCACAATTTGGGAGAGTAGTTAATAGTAAAAAACTGTTTTGCGATTGGAGAAACTTCGGTCCACGGTTCAAGAAAAAATTCACTTTTCCCGGACTTAGCATTTTTAAAGGAACTAAATAAAAATACGCCCACGCTGTCTTTCATCATCGGTCTGTCTAATGTATTAATTGAAGTATAACCATTTTTCTTTAGTTCCTTATCCATTAAAGTGTCTCCTGGGGGAGAACTAGCGACCGAAAAGTGGCTTCCCGACTTCCTAAAAAGAATATCTTCAATTTCAGGGACTTCAAAATCCCTGACCAACATATCTCTAAATCTTTCGTCAGAAAGAGTGGCATGTAACGCAAAGGTTACCGTTGGCTTAGATTTCAGATCAATTCGTTTCTTTAAAAGTCGTCGTGCAATTTCCTCAACACCTACAATCTTAGGGTGCATATAAACTTGAGCGTACATTTGAAATAAACTAAAAACAAAATCATCAATGACGTGCTGATTTTTAATATTGGAAATAAGAACTACCTCTTTAGGTTCTCTCTTAGCCCCTTTGTGTGCGGCTAAGCAAGGAACTAGCTTTGTAACAATTCTACGCCACTCAATACCCCCAATGTGAACGCCAGAATTTCGCCCATCTCTTTGAATATAATCGATGCGATCCACATCAAAGGGGCCGGAAATAATAGGTCTTAAAAGTTGGTGCGTTTCAATTCCACCTTTAATGTTATGCTTTTTTAAAGTGGCAGCTAATTCCTTCTCCATCTGTTCTTTAAAGCTACCCTCTGCCATTTTGTGATTCACTAATAATGATACGGGCAAGAAAAACTGCTCTTCAATTCCGAGATCTTTCAAAATAGAAAAAATATATAGGACCGAGATATCTTCATGCTTCAGCTTTTTTCCTTGATCTTTTAATGCTGCAAAATATTTCGCTACAGCTCCCTGAAATTGAGAGGTCACCTCAGAAAAGTCCTGATTAAGTTGTAAGTATTCAAAAGTGTGACTCCAGGGCCCATGTCCCACGTCGTGTAGCAGCCCCGCTAAACTCACCGTAT
Organism: Bdellovibrionales bacterium; assembly: GCA_009692515.1. Lineage (GTDB taxonomy): Bacteria > Bdellovibrionota > FAC87 > UBA2466 > UBA2466 > UBA2466. The sequence goes on along the minus strand of SHZA01000050.1, from coordinate 3,936 downwards.
GCCACCAAAATTGCTTAGACTCAGCAGAATCAGAAACTAACTGCATGACCTTTTTTGTTTTGGCAGGAAACAACTGAGTGTCTTGAACTTTACCTTCAAACTCAAAAGTAGATGACAACCAAGCCTTAACCATCGTTTCAAAATATTGCCCGGCTAAAAAACTGGCCCCTAAAGAATGTTGAAATCTAGTGTGAGTGGCACATGGAAAAACATATTCTGCCAATCCTAATTGTTTAATATATCGAAGTCGCTGAAAGTAACGGTGGTCTATTACCTGCCGTAAAAGACTATCAAAGCTAATATCTCCGTGAATTTCATCTCGAACAACTAGAGGTTTTGCAGATTTTCTTAAGGTCATGAAGGTCTCTTATCAGCAATAATGAAAGCTTAAAGTAACACAACTAAGACATAAACATTCTTTTTTTATATGGCGAGTCTAACTTATTTTTCGCAGACAATTTCTCTGGCGAGTTGGAAGTGAGTCGAACCGACATTTGCTACAGAGGTTAGGTTCATTCGACATCGATTGGAGGGGGCCGGCAGATTCTTTAAATTCCCCTTTTTTTGAAATCTTTCAGAAAGTCCCGACAGTAATAATAAAAACAATGAGAAAAAAACGAGAAAGAACTTGCTATACATCGCAGATACTCCTAGAAAGACACCCTGAAGTCTAGTGCCGGGAGGGGTTTTAGTGGAAAGCTGGATTGGAGTCAATCCCCCCCCTTCCTCTTGTACGAGGGAATTTCAGTCAAACTTCTTATTAAAGTTTGACGCGAAATACCCTTAAAACCGTTGACATTAAAAATCTCATCGGTTACGAGTGCTTAGCTTAAAGATTTGAGGTAATTGCATGCCGACGATAAATCAATTGGTTCGCGAGGGCCGTGCCCGAGTGAAAAGAAAAAATAAGGCTCCTGCGTTAGCAGAGTGCCCACAAAGACGTGGTGTATGCGTTCGTGTTTATACGACCACTCCCAAAAAACCTAATTCTGCTTTACGTAAAGTAGCTAGAGTACGACTTACTAATGGTTTCGAAGTAAGCTCTTACATTCCTGGCGAAGGTCACAACCTTCAAGAGCATTCGGTTGTTTTGATTCGTGGAGGTCGTGTTAAAGATCTTCCAGGAGTTCGGTATCACATCGTTCGAGGAACTCTTGATACCACTGGAGTGGAAAAACGAAAACAGAGCCGCTCTAAATATGGCACAAAGGTAGGTAAGTAATATGCCACGAAGAGGAAATATTGTTCACCGTGAAGTTGTTCCCGATTCCAAGTACAACGAAAAATTGGTGACTAAATTTATTAATGCCGTCATGAAAGATGGTAAAAAAAGTACTGCTGAAAAAATTGTTTACGGAACTTTTGAAATCATTCACCAAAAAACTAAAGATGATCCTATGAAGGTCTTTAAAAAAGCACTTTCTAATGTTCGTCCTGCGATCGAAGTAAAATCTCGTCGAGTAGGTGGATCTACCTATCAAGTTCCCATCGAAGTTCGTCCAGAAAGACGTAACGCTCTAGCTTTTCGTTGGTTAAATCTTTACGCAAGCAATCGTAAAGGCGGTTCAATGGTGGATCGGTTAGCAGCTGAAATGTTCGACGCTTCTGAAAATCGCGGCGAATCGGTTAAAAAAAGAGAAGATGTTCATCGTATGGCAGAGGCTAATAAAGCTTTCGCCCATTACCGTTGGTGATTAAATCATGGCAGATGTAGGTTCCATTACAGAGTTAGGCAAGATTCGCAATATTGGTATCTGTGCGCACATTGATGCAGGAAAAACAACCTGCACCGAGCGAGTACTTTACTATACAGGGATGACTCACAAAATTGGGGAGGTTCATGACGGAGAAACCGTAATGGATTACATGCCTCAAGAACGTGAGCGCGGCATTACTATTACCTCAGCAGCTACTCACTGTTTTTGGAAAGATCATAGAATTAATATTATTGATACTCCAGGCCACGTAGACTTCACAATTGAAGTAGAGCGAAGTTTAAGAGTTTTAGATGGTGCTATTGTTCTTTTTGATGCTGTTGCTGGAGTTCAGCCACAATCTGAAACCGTTTGGCGTCAGGCAAATCGATATGGTGTTCCTCGTATTTGTTTCATGAACAAAATGGATCGAGTCGGAGCCGACTACGACAAATCTGTTCAATCTATCATTGAAAAATTAGATGGCCGTCCTATCATCTTCAACTACCCAATTGGAGCAGAAGATAAGTTTGTGGGTGTTGTTGATATCATTAGTCAGAAAGCCTTCGTTTGGGATGGCACCAACATGGGTGATGATTACTTGGTAAAAGAAGTGCCTGCAGATCTCATCGAAAAATGTAAAGTTTTAAGAGACAAGTTGATCGATGCTGTTGCTGAAGAAGATGAAGTTTGCTTGACTAAATATTTAGATGGTCAAGAGCTTACCGATGAAGAAATTAAAAGTTGTGCTCGTAAGGCAACGCTTGCTTCTAAAATCGTTCCTGTATTTGCAGGTACCGCTTTTAAAAACAAAGGGGTTCAGCCTTTATTAGATGCCGTTTTAGCTTTCTTACCTTCACCTTTAGATAAACCTGCTGTTAAAGGAACTAATCCTTTCAAACCAGAGGAAATCAGCGAAAGATCACCTGATCCTGATGCTCCTTTTAGTGCTTTAGCATTCAAAATTTTAACCGATCCTTATGTAGGACAATTAACCTTCTTTAGAGTTTACTCTGGAACTTTGTCTTCTGGATCTTACGTTCTTAACGCCCGTCAGGACAAAAAAGAGCGTGTCGGTCGTTTGTTACAGATGCATGCTAACAAACAACAGGAGATTCGAAGCGTACGAGCAGGTGATATTGCAGCTGCTGTAGGATTGAAACACACTCGCACAGGGGATACTCTTTGCGATGAAGACAATGCTATTTCATTAGAATCCATGTATTTCCCAGCTCCTGTGATCTCCATTGCTGTAGAGCCTAAGTCGAAAACTGACCAAGAAAAACTTGGTATTTCGTTACAAAAATTGGCAATTGAAGATCCTAGTTTTCAGCTCAGAGTGGACCCTGAAACCAATCAGACCATTATCTCTGGAATGGGTGAATTACACTTAGAAATCATCGTAGACCGTTTATTACGTGAATTTAAAGTGGAAGCTAATGTAGGCAAGCCACAGGTAGCTTATCGTGAAACAATCACTAAAAAATTAGAGCAAGAAGGCAAGTACATTAAGCAAACTGGGGGTCGTGGACAATACGGTCACGTATGGATCACTCTTGAACCTCTTGAGCCTGGTAGTGGATTTGTTTTTGAAAACAAGGTCGTCGGAGGCTCAGTGCCTCGAGAATTTGTTCCCGCAGTAGAAAAGGGAATTAAAGAGGCCTTAGATGCCGGTATTAATGCAGGTTATCCAGTAGTTGATATTAAAGTATCACTATTTGATGGCTCTTATCATGATGTTGATTCCAGTGAGATTGCATTCAAAGTTGCAGCTTCCATGGCTTTTAAAGATGGTTGTAAACGAGCCGGTCCTCAGATTCTTGAACCTGTTATGTCTACAGAGGTTGTAGTTCCTGAAGTGAATATGGGTGATATCATTGGAGATTTGAACTCCCGTCGTGGAAAAATCATGTCAATGGAAACTCAAGGCTCACTTCAAGTAATAAAAGCAGAAGTCCCCTTGGCAGAAATGTTTGGATATGCTACTCAAGTACGCTCGCTGAGTCAGGGCAGAGCAACATATACGATGGAGTTTAGTCATTACGAGCCGGTACCCAATAATATAGCAAATGAAATTATCGCAAAAGTGTCAGGAGGAAAGTAAATGTCGAAAGCCAAATTTGAACGAACAAAACCCCATGTGAACGTAGGAACCATAGGTCACGTAGATCATGGAAAGACTACCTTAACATCGGCAATCACGACTGTACTTTCAAAAAAGGGATGGGCAGAAGCTCGTCGA